>DAONAB010000036.1:0-15586 GCA_035400805.1 Nitrospira sp.
CCGCGGATCAGCTTGAGTCTTGGTCGGTCGTAGAGATTCAAATTCATGAACCGCACCATATCCTTCACCTGCGGCACGAGCGTCTGTTGCTCCTTCTTGCCGGTGAAATATTTGGCTAACATGGCGGGCGGTACTTTCCGAAGGGAGTGGGAACTATAGGTGGCGGTCCGTGCGATGTTTAGAACATTTTCGCTGATATCCGTCCCCAGGATGTCGATGCTCCAGCCTGAGAGCGGAGGATAGTCCTGCAACAGCAAGGCAAGGGTATATGGCTCGTCCCCGGTCGAGCAGGCGGCGCTCCAGATGCGGATCCTTTTCGTGTCCGCGTTCGTCTTCATCGTTTCCGGAATCATGACCTTCATGAAGCTTTCGAGTTGCGCTTCGTCACGGAAAAAATAAGTCTCATTGGTGGTAATGACCGTATAGAGTTCGGTCACTTCACGGTCCCGATAGGCATCGAAACGAAGGAAGGTGAGATAACTCTCGAAGGTCTGGGAGCGGCAGGCTTGTAAACGAGGGAGCAATCGGCTTTCCAACAGGTAGGTCTTATTGTCCTGGAAGAAAATGCCGGTCTTTTCATAGATCAGATCCCTTAGCTGTTTGAACGTGTCGGGAGACAGCTTGGGCGCGGAGATATCTGATTTTCTTGCCGTGTTTGTGTCGGCCATCGATTCCCTCGTCTCATCCGTCCGTGGTGACACACACGCGCCTCGGACTGCAAAGACGTCCGGACCGCTCATGTTCCTGGAAACCCGGCAGATGCTGTCTCGGAAAGAGGTCAGTTCTGCTGAGTCCGGTTGTGCATCCAGTCGTGAATATCGCGTCGGAGAAACCGCCAATGCTTTCCGATTTTGGAAGCCGGCAGTTGTCCGAGGCGCGCGAGCTTATAGACCGTGGATTTCGGCACGCGCAGAAAGCGCGCCACATCCAGCACGGTTAGAATTTCGCTATCCGAAGACGTTGCACCGTCGAGGTTCACTTTGGTTGTTGCTGGGATGGCATCATTCATGACGGATACGATATCGGTGGGCGCCGTCTCAAACTTTAGTTGCCTGTTTCTCTCGGAGGGTAAGCCCGCGCGGCGACCGCCTCTTCCGGTCTCTCTCCCGTCGGTGAGCGAGCCTGCGGCTGGAGCCTTACTCGCTGAAACGTGTGTTCTGGTTGTTCTGCATTGTCGTCGGCACATCATGGTCCCGGCGCCGGCGGAGCTGCTCCGCCGCATCGAGCTGTCCGGCCAATGTCAGTGCTCCGATGAGATTCTGGATCAGGCGTGGATGGCCCGGCGCATGGGCGTCACCCGAGCGAAAGCTGGCAATCGCGTCCTCGTAGCGCCCCAATGCGACGTAGGTTTGCCCGAGGTTGTTGACCAGACCGGGGTGCTCCGGCTTGAGGCTGCAGGCGGTTTGAAATGCGGCAAGGGCATCGGGATACCGTTCCTGAACATAGGCGACAATGCCCAGCCACGCGTAGGCGCGCCAATCTTGCGGATTCAGAGTGAGGGCTCGACGAAACGCTTTCTCGGCTTCTTCTAACCGGCCAAGACGCGCCAACGCGCGTCCTGCTCCGTCGAATGCCGCAGCCGAAATCGGATTGTGATCGGCCATGGCCCTGAATTCCATCAGAGCATCCTCGGCCAATCCCCTCTCAAGAAACAGGATGCCGCGTTTCTCTCGAACCCGTGCGCGCCCCGGGTCGAGCCGCAACGCTTTCTCGTACTGCGCCATCGCAACTGTCAAATTCCTCCCGGCCACGGAGCGATCTGCGAGATGCTCGTATTCATCGGCCGTCAGAGGCAAGGGTACCGGCAAGGACTCCTTTTCCGACCTCGGCGACTCAGTCGTTCCGCCGATCCGGTCGGCGGTCGGGTGATGGTGGCTCCACAGCGGAGGTGCTTGCCCCGCGCACCCGCACAGGGCGCTCGTCAGAGCCACGGCGAGATACCATCCAGGATGACGACGACTATTCATCACGACCGTTATCGGCGCTGGGCACATAGACTTAACAGGGTGCGGTAACAATCCGGGAAGGGTGTGCGCAGGGGACACAGCCGCCTCACGGTCCCGGCGGCGGACACAAGAGTGAGGGCGTTCCTCCGCGCGTGGTGAACCTGAGCGGCTCACCCTACGGCTGGGGGCCAAGCGCGCGTCTCGGCAAGCTGGGGTGGGCTCGTAGGAATGAACGAGTCGTCGCAGGATACGGGACACTCAGAGGCTTGGCGTCGCAGACCTCGCTGCGGCCTTGCTGGACGGACTGTTTGGGCATCTGGCTGGCAAGGCGCTAACCCGCGTCGAGAGACCGGCGCGCGGAGCCAGGCGGCCCCGATGCGTACTCGTGCAGTACGTGGAGGGGCGCACCGCGCGATGACTAAAGCGCGCCACGTCTGTGCGCGCCGCCGAGTTGGTGAGGCGGCCGAACCTGAGGGGCGAGCCCGCCGGACGAAGGCTCGTCGCAGCAGCGGATCGGCGGTTGCAGTAGAAGCGCTCATGAATAATGTGGGCTAAGACATCGGAGAATTCGGAGGGGCGTTTTTCCCCGATCAGGGAGCAACCGCATCGCTGAGAAGGCGAAGGCCTCGAATCACCGCCGGCCCCAGGAGGATGACGAAGAGCCCTGGAAAAATGAAACAAATGAGCGGAAAGAGCAGTTTCACCGGCAATTGGGACGCGATCTCTGTGGCTCGCAGGTCCTGTCGGGTTCGTAACCCATCTGCATGAATCCGCAACGCCTGGCCGATGCTGGTGCCGAACCGTTCCGTCTGAATGACGACTGCCATGAAACCATGCACCTCTTCCACCTGCATGCGTTGCGCCACGCGACGAAACGCGTCTTGCCTCGATCGCCCGCTTCGCAGTTCTACGCATAACGCTTCTAGGTCTTGACTCAACTCCCGATGCATCCTGGCCATCTCATGAGCCACCCGATTGAGGGCTACATCAAGACTTAGTCCGGCTTCGACACAGACCACGAGCAGGTCGAGGGCGGCGGGAAACCCCTCCACGATTTGTCGCTGGCGGGACGCAATGCGGCATCGAAGCCACACATCCGGTCCATACCATCCCGCAAGCGAACCGACAACAGCCATGAATAGATTGCTCCACCACGGACGAGCCGTCAGTAGTTGCAGCAGGAAAAACAAGGCGAGCGGACACCCAGCCGCGCCTAGCATTTTCGCGCCATAGAACACCAGCGGCGCATTCCGGCTCCGCAAGCCGGCCGTGAGGAACCGCACGGGCGTCGACTCGCCTTCAGCGGGAGTGGGCGCCGCCCGTCGCCCCCACGTTGTCAGCAACCGAACACCCAGTTGTCTCCATCGGTCTATGCCCGTCGCGGGTCCCTTCCCAGTCCTACCCACGATTCGTCGTCGCCAACGACCGATCCGCAACTGGTCCGCGGCCAAGAGGGATCCCCCGCCGACCATGAGCAGGCTCGCGAGCATCACACCGCCGGCTAGCGTCCACCACGCATCCATCGGAACACTCCTTAAATGCGAACGGTCACCATGCGTTTGGTGACCGCAGCCCCGCATATCATCAGCAGCCCCCCCACGGTCACCATCGTTTGTCCGAGCGGGTCCTGAAACAAAATCATAATATATTCCGCGTTGATCATGTACAGGATACCGGCGAGAGCGAGCGGCAAGGCGAAGAGAATGATCGCTGAAAGCCGCCCTTCCGCAGACACCGCCCGCACTTTGGCGGCCAACTCAAATCGTTTGCGCGCCATCTGACTGATCGACGTGATGACTTCCGCCAGATTTCCACCCGATTCGCGTTGAATCATCACCGAGGTAACGAAAAACCTGAGAGCCGCTGAATCGAAACGGTCTGTCAAATGGCTCAGTGCGTCACCCAGCGGGACTCCGAACGTGGCCTCTTCCACAACCCGTCCGAACTCGGGACCTACCGGCGCGGGAAATTCATCCGACACCATTTTCATCCCTGCCAGAAGGGAATGGCCGGCCCGCAACGATCGTCCCATCATATCCAGCGCCTCGGGAAGCTGTCGTTGAAAATCGCGGAGTCTTCGAGCGACGCGCTTGGCCAGGACACCGCGAACGCTTCCCCACAGAAGGGCCACGACGATACCTCCGCTCACCGGGTTGAGCACACCCATCGCCATCAGCAGGAGGATGAAGCTGGTCGGCCCGATCACGCTGAGCAGGAGCCAATCCAGAGACAGAGAGATGCCTGCCTGCTGACGCCAACGCTCCCATCGTGCGATACCCGGCCACCAAGACAGGGTTGTGTCGACCCATGGGATGGGACTGAAGCGGCGCATCCGCGTGATGTTTGACGCTCCTCCCATGCCGTATTCTGCGCGCGAGATATCTCGCTGCGCAGACAACGTGGGTTCCGTTCCGGACGGGAGCCATAGATACAGCCCGGCGGCGGCAAGACCGAACGACAGGGCGAAACCCACGATCAGCGCGGCAATAATCATGCGGTCATCCTCTCACACCTCCCGAATACGATTCGGATCGAACAGATCCGGCGGCACAGCGATACCGAGAGCGTCTAACCGTGCCATGAAATGCGGACGCACGCCGGCGGCGAGAAACCGCCCCCTCACGCGCCTGGATTCGTCCAGCCCTGTCTGCTCGAAGCGAAAGATCTCCTGCAACACAATGACGTCCTGTTCCATACCCACGACTTCCTGCACACTCATAAGCTTGCGGGTTCCGTCCGAGAGCCGGCTCAGATGCACAATGACGTCCAGGGCGGAGGCGACGTAGTGTCGCAGCATGTGGATGGGCAAATTGAGGCCGGCCATCGCCACCATGGTTTCGAGGCGCGTGACGGCGTCTCTCGCGCTATTGGCGTGAATCGTGGCGAGCGATCCGTCATGGCCGGTATTCATGGCTTGCAGCATATCCAGGGCTTCCGGCCCGCGGACCTCGCCGAGGACAATACGGTCGGGCCGCATACGCAAGCTGTTACGGACGAGATCCCGCTGCGAAATTTCCCCCTTTCCTTCCACATTGGACGGTCTGGTTTCCAAGCGCACCACGTGATCCTGACGCAACTGTAGTTCGGCGGCATCCTCAATCGTGATGATCCGCTCCTCAGCCGGAATAAATCCCGACAGAAGATTCAACATCGTGGTTTTTCCGCAACCGGTGCCACCGGCGATGAGAATATTCAACCGTCCGTAGACCATCGCCTTGAGCATTTCGCCGATTTCTTGGGTCAAGGCTCCCCGTGTCACCAAATGCTCCAGCTGTAGCCGTTCTCGACAGAATTTCCTGATAGACAGAATCGGACCATCGAGCGCAAGCGGCGGAATGATGGCATTCACGCGAGACCCGTCCTCCAATCTGGCATCGACCATCGGCGAGGACTCATCGATACGTCGCCCCACACGTGAGACGATTTTATCGATGACGTCCCGCAGGTGTCGGTTGTCGCGAAAACGCTTCGGGTTCAGGGAGAGCTTTCCGCTGCGTTCCACGTAGATGTGCGTTGCGGTGTTCACGAGGATGTCGCTCACCTCCTCGTCCTGCAACAACGGCTCTAGCGGGCCGAGGCCGAGAATTTCGTTCATGACGTCGTTGATCACCTCTTCCCGGTCGGTATCACTGAACGCGGCCCCGTCCTCTTCGAGGATCTGCATGACCAACATGGCCAGTTGCGCGCGAAGCATAATAGGGTCGAGCAGGCTCATCGCCGAAAAATCCAAGCGCACCAACAATCGCTCCTGGATTCGTTGCTTGAGCGCATTTCGACCCGTGAACGCCGAATCCGGTGTACTGTCCGTCACTTCCATCTGCCCCTCCGCCTTTGTGAACAATGCAATCGGGCTAGGCCGCATCGCCCCATAACCGAGGAATCCAGCGCGCCCGCCAGGAAGTAGGTTGCGCCACGGGTGCCCGCTTGGCATCCATCACTCGTGCCGCTAATCGTTCATACGCCCTGACAACAGCTCCTCCGTTCTTTCCGGCGCACAGCAGGCGCCCGGTCTCCAGCGCCTCGCGCGCATCCTCAGGGACATCGGGAATAGACACGGCGATCGGCTGCCCGATCAGAGCTTCCGCTTCACCCTGCAGGCCCTGATCGTCGCGTCGCGACCGATTCAGGACAAGAATCACACGCTCACGACCGTGCCCGAGCGCCTTCAGCGCCTCCATCATGCGTATGGCGCGCCGCATCGCCGGCACCTCGAGCGTCGTTACGAGCAGAATGGTCGTGGCGGAAGTCAACGCCGTGGTCACGGCCGAATTGAGGACTGTGCCGCAGTCGACCACAATCGTCGGAAAGAGGGACTGTGCAAGGCTGCACAGCCGCCCGATTTTGTCGGGGGGCACGGAAATTTCCCGTAGCCCGTCGTAGTCGGAGGCCAGAAGATGAAGCCCGGTCTTATGCTTGACGAGGACACTCATCAACAGTGTCGGATCCAGCACAAGGGGATCGCGCATCAATTCTCTCCAGGGGTGTTCCGGCTCAAGCTGCAGTAGGAGGTGTAGGTCTCCCTCATACAGGTTGAGATCGAGCAGGGCCGTCTCTCGATGCAGACTGCCGCGTTGCGCGCACAACGCCAGGTTCGCGGAGACGGTACTGACGCCGACTCCGCTGTGCGCGCCCACCACGCAGACCATCGACCGACCGGACTCGGATGACTCCGCAGCCGGGCGAATGCCGTTCGGATTACCGGTCATAGACACCTTCCTCCGTGAGTCGATCGCGACTCGTTTCGAGATTCACGCATGACCGACCACAGGCTCGCCCCTGGCCATCACGACACCAGTCCGGGAACACTCCCTTTGGTTCCATAATCGGGACCGCCGCCCCGTCCGATGGCCACGCTCCCGCTCCGCAGCACACCCTCAAGGACTGGTCCGTTCGGTGTCGAAACCAACGTGATGACGGCGGTCGAAAACCCGGCGATACGAAGAGAACCGGACGGCGCCTGACAGGCGCGTTGTTCGTAGATCGGGACGACCGTGACCCACTGCCCGGTCGCCGGATCCTTTTTGGCATCGAATAAGGCTTTAATCTGCGGAAAAAGTGCGGCGAGGTTGCCGCGGACGAACTGGAATCGCGACCGGCTTGCCGTCGCAACCGGGCTGCTCATGCCCCCTGTCGTCAATCCGGACAACAGTGTCTGAAGACCTGCGACGGTGGCCGGCGCCTGAGTAAACGTCGTCCAGCCGGTACAGGGACCTGAGCTGCCGGCTTGATAGAACACGACTCGCTTGCCGTCGATCGGGCCTTGGGCGATAAATCCTGACGCAATTCCGACAGGAGCCGGCAACCCGCCCAAAGGAACTTCTCCAAGCGGCGTGAGAGCAGCGGTAGCCGACGCAGCGATGTCCAATTGGCGTATACCCAGGAGACCGGCCAGAAAGGTCGGTGTCTGACCGGCGGCACGGACCAGCAATGCATCCGCGCCGACATTGGTACTGACGATGCTTTGCGACGCCGGATTCCAAGAGCCGATCCGAAGCTCCGCAAGCGTCAGTGTCGTCAAGTTGATTCGGTTCAGCTCCGCCACCTGAGCCGCCGCCCTCAACAGCCGCGTTCGATCCACGCCTGAGAGCACGCGCGTCGGGATCGTACTCGCTGCGCGTTCGTAGACGCCGCCCAATTGTCGCGCGCCGGCCAGTGCCGCGGCATCCACGACCGTCTGCGCATGATGGCGCGCCACGAGCGCCACACCGATATCCACTACGACCGCTCCGATCAGGAACAGCGCGGTCATGGCGACGGCGACCACCACGGTCACCGCCCCGCGATCGCTACGCCACGACGATCGAGTCCAGGCCGCTTCTGCGGTGTGTCTACTCATGTCTCATCAGCGTGCGCGATCGAAGCGTCACGGTCCCTCTGAGCGCCGGGATCATATTCGCCATCACGTAAAACTGATAGGGCGCCGACACCGTCACGATGAGATCGGTCCCGCTCGGGCCGCCCGCGCCGGCGACCGCGATCGTAGGCGTTACGCCGGTCACCCCTGCCTGGGTAAACACCCTGCGGACAAGCGCTCGAATGTCCGCGGCGGTCGGTCTCGGTACGGCCTGACGGATGCCGAGACGCGCCCCCTCCCGGCTGGCCGTGTCCAACACCTGTTGGCGAGACAAGGCAATGCCGAACTCGATGATACCGAACAGCACCATGATCAGGACGGGAAGCAGGAGAGCGAACTCAACGGCAGCCACACCTCGCTGATCCATACCGCGAGGCCTTGAGGGCAACCGACGCCGGCCTGTAGATCGGCGGCTGGCACGATGCAGAGCGATCGACAGACAGCGACCTAGTGTCACCCTTGCATCCTCCCCGCGTTCGTGACGACGTCCGGTACGCGCCCAGGCAACGGCAGTCGTTTGTGGCATGTCCGGGCTCGCGGCGCCCACGCGTCGCACGGTTCGCTTACGGATGCGCTTCATCCGAAGTCGAAGGCATTGCGGCGTTGATCGTCTCTTTTAGTCCTGGTGGCGTCTGCGGCGGCGCAGCCGCTCCTCCGTCTTGTGAACGATCGTACGTTCCGAGATAGCCACGCATCACCATTTGCGCAGCACGTCCATCCAGGCCTGAACGGTCGTTCCGACGGCCGTCTGCCGCTGCGATCTGAGCGGCCTTCATGGCCGTCAGCGATTTCCCTAATTTCTCCTGCGATGGCGGCGGACTTGCGCAACTAATCGACAACACGGCTGTCAACGCTACGGCCGTTGGAATCGCCCTGTGTATCATCGTCATCGTTCCTTCCTGCCTGCGGCGGCATCCTTGTCGCCGGCGTCCCCGATCGACCGTCGGTCAGGGAATCATGAGGCCGGTGGCCTCGCGTGATTTCTCTTCACGCTCGGCAGATCCCTTCGCGCCGCGCATGTCCGATGCGCCATCTTGTCGACTCGGCAAGCGGCCCTTCAGGTAAAAATCGACATCGTCCGGGTCCAGATACCCATCGGTGGGCAGCGTGACCTGCGCCTCCGTCATCGGCGTGACAAAATGCGGCGTCACGATAATGACTAGTTCCGTTTCATTCTTCTGATACTGCGCGCTGCGAAATAGCGCGCCGAGGATAGGAATATCGCCGAGCACCGGATACTTTGAGACGGTTTCCCGAACGTTTTCCCTCAACAACCCCGCAATAGCAAAACTCTGTCCATCTTCCAATTCCACCATGGTTGAAGCGCGCCGTGTCGTAATGGCCGGCACGACGAATCCTTGTATCGAGAGCCCGTTTGCAAAATCCAACTCCGAAACTTCCGGCGTCACGGTTACGGCGATCTGGCGCGCGCTCAACACCACCGGGCGGAAATTGAGCTGAATCCCGAATTTTTGGAACTGAATCGTCGTGACCCCGAACGCTTGTGGAACAGGAATCGGAAACTCCCCTCCAGCGAGGAAGTGCGCATCCTGTCCGCTGAGCGCAATCAAGGTCGGTTCCGCCAACACCTTCACCAGATTGTCTTCCTTCAAGGCATCGATGAAACCCGTCCAATTGGCCGATCCGCTCTGAAAGCGAAAGAGCGCGCTCGCGGCTTGTCCTAACCCGAACCCGAATGGCGGCACAGCGCCAAGCGGAGAAATGGCTGCAGAAGGGTCCCCAGAAGGAAGAGGAGATGCCAATCTCTTGAGGACCGATGCGCCGAATTGATTGCCGGAGCCATTCACATAGGACAGGTTGACGCCGATCCGCCGCAGCATCGTTCGGTCCATTTCCGCGACGCGGACTTCCAGCATCACTTGATGGCTGCCGCCGACTTGCAATAAATTCAGCACCTTGCCCGGAGCGTAGGCTTCAGCGAGCGCGACCACTTGCGTCAGGACTGCCGAACTGGTCATCGTGCCGCTCAGCGCGACATGCTCCTGCGACGTCACTATCCGCAGCGCCGTCTCGTTCGGAAACAATTGCTGGAGCTGGTCGCGGAGTCTCGAGACATCCGGCGACACAACGATGTCATAGGTGACCGATACCTCGCCCGCCGTGTTCCACAATGTGACATTGGTGACCCCGACGCTTTTACCCATGAGATACACCTGCCGAGGCGTGAGCACGAGCGCGTCGGCAATCTGTGGATTGGCCACAGACACACGCGCCAGCGGCGCCGGAGCCGCAATGAGCACCGATTTTCCGACGGTGACCGATACCCGTTCGACGGCCTGCGCCTCCCACTCAGCCGCCACGATCGACGGCGCAGCTAACATCAGCACGGCGCTCCCGCACGCCATGCTCAGCAACTTGACAGGATGACTCCACCGGCAATGCGCTCTCGGTTTCACGTGCCTCTCTCTTCTGCTTGCCAGCTAGAATTTCACTTCCGTCCGGGAACTCCCGCGGATCAGTTCCACCGAAACGCTTGGCGATTTGACCGATGTGTCCGGGCCTGAAGGCTTCGGAACCATGACTGAGGAAACGCTGCTCTCCGCGCAACTGTTCATCTCTCCCGATGCCGGACCTCGGCCTACCGTAGAGTCCGACGGCTCGGAGCTGCAGGCCTCTGTTTCTCCACGTAGCGGCACCACCTCCGCCCGCAATGTCTGGGAGACAGGTACAGACTCGTAAGGAGGAAGCTTCGGGCTGTGGCCGGCTATTGGGCTGAGGCCGGTTGCCAATGGGGCCGCGGACTCACCGCCTGTATACGTAGCGTTGACGGGTCGCTCAGGAGATCGGTCCTCTCGCCCCGCAGGATGTCGTCTCGCCGCGGAGCGTGGCAGACGGTCCGGCTTCGACGAGTGAGAACCGAATAACGAGGAGGCTGTCACGCCTGGTGTCGAAACCGTCTCCGCACTATGCGGATTTCTGAGCGCCAGATGGACCTTCCCTTCCATAGACGCCAGCGACAGTGTCTCGGCTTCATGGGGGGTCACCTCCAACGTCACCACAGTCGGCGACACGCGCGAGGCTTTCTGGCTACCGACAAGCGGTTCGTCGGTTTTTTCGCCCGATTGATCGAGGCCGGTCGACAGCACGAGAATGTCGTTCAGCACCAATTTCGTCGCCGGTTCGCCGCCGTTCTGCGTTCGCGACATTGTGGTGAGGATGTCCACCCGATCTCCTGGCTTGAGCACCCCCCCAACCGCCGTAACATCGTCGACTTTAATGGCCATCGCGCGTTTGGCGGGATGAGTGATCGCCGCGACGCCTCCGGTGACGACATCGCTCGGCGCCAGTTTGGAGGCGAGAATCGGTTCCTGCGACGCCAAGGGTGCCAACAACACCCGTCCGACGAGCCCCTCGCTTGCTGAAAAGTGCCCGTCAGGGACGCTCTCGGAGGGAAACGGCACTATGCGGATGGCATCGTCAGTGAGCACCGCTCCCCAGGGCAGTTGGCGTGCTGCCACAGCGACGTTGGTCTTTCGGTCTCCGGCGGACAGCTCCGCTCGCGTTTCGTCCAACAATTGCTGAACATACCCATAGGCGAACAGGCTGCTGATCGCTCCCACCAGCCCTCCGATGCCCACCACCGCCAATGCTCGTTGTCGAGGCGTCATATGTTAGCCCTGTACTTCTTCCTGCGTTCCTGCTTCATGACGCTCACGCATCGTGAGGGAGCCGCGTCACTGTCCGCGCCACCACAGACTGAGGGTCGTCCCGAGGGCAATCGCAACGCCATATCGCAACACAAGCGGGGACGACGAGTCCGATATCGCGCCAGGGAACGCCCGGCTGGTCAAAAGAACCGTAAGACACCCGGTGACGATGTAGCGATAGGTGGCGAGCATGCCCCATCGTCGGCAGCCCAGGGCCAGAGCGTAGATCCCCCCAAGCACAGCGGTTGCAAGAGCTGCATGCAGCACGCCGAGCGGCCCCAAACAACTTCCGACCGCGCCCATGAGTTTCACATCGCCGGCGCCCATTCCACCGCAGACATAAAACCCAATCAATAAAGCCATCCCGACACACAACCCGGTAAGACTGCCGACAAAGCCGCTCAGGCCGCCGTGCGCCGTATGCAGGCCGATTCCACCGACGGCTCCCGCGACCGTCAGCCAATTCGGGATCAGACCCCTCGATGCATCGCTGGCGGCTCCGCCGACCACCACCGTGAGCACGAACAACGTTACGTCCACCGCTGCCTCAGCTCAATATTCGACTTCATCGTGGCGCTCAGCGAATCAGATTGGCCAACCGGTTGAACATGTTCCGGATATTGCCGCCGAGCGTAAACGCTGCCGTGGCGATGACCACAGCGATCGCGGATGCGATCAACGCGTACTCAATGGCCGCCGCACCGTCTTCCTCGTTAAAAAATCGTCGCACCGCATTCATCATGACACTCTCTCCTTTTGAAAAGACCAGGATTCTCGTGCAGCTCACCGGCCCTACCCCTCTTCCGCATGTATCGGAAGAATATCGGTTACACTTAACAGGCTGTTCTGTTTCTGATAGTCGTCAGTCCCAGCTATAGACTGCCTCCACGCAATTACCAACGCCATGGAATGTCACCTTCTGACACAGTGCGCGGACGAGCGCGAGCCCGCGACCGAACATCTTATCGTTCGAGGACAAGGGTACGGCGGGATGGATAGCATCGAATCCCGCCCCGCTGTCCTCGACGCGCACGATCAATTGGGCCCCGTTCGCAGACGGCGCATGCGTTAAGGAGATTTTCACATAACCGTCTTGCACTGCGGCTAGACGGCGATCGCGCTCCTGGTAATAGGCGTCGAATCCATCAGGCGACATTTTCAGATTCGATTGGATTCCCAGTACGCCATGGTCGATTGCATTCGAGATGAGCTCCGTCAACACGGTGAAGAAGCGCTCCCGGTGCCGAGCAAGGCCTGGGAGCAGGCTCACCAGCTCCATCAAGTCCAACAGCGGATCTTCTGTCCGCATCGCGTCCGGTCCCAGCCGGACATCGATGTGCCACGGAAGCGCCCTCGAAGGTTTTGTCAAGTCAGGCCGAATTTGCGCTGCGGCGGACTCGATAACCCTATCGCAGGGCACATCGACTAGCGTGATATCGTCCTCTTGGGCATCTCCGCCGCTGAAGGCAACGAGTGCTGCCACGAGATCCTTGAATGCGCAGTCCGTCGCCTGCCCCTGCTTCACACTGTCATGCACACGGGCCTCGCCGAATAGCTCACCCGACGGACTTCGCGCTTCAATCACCCCGTCCGTATACAGCATCATGCGGTCGCCCGCCTGAATCTCGTGTTCCTCCAAGTCGGAGCTAAACTCCCTGTCGTGCTGCACACCCAAGGGAGGGTGCTGCGAGGCCCATTGCATCCGTACTCCCACGCTCGGGTTAACCATCAGGACTGGAGGGAGCCCGCCGTTCCATACCGCTATTCGGCGACGAACCGGGTTGATTTCGATTGCGCTGGCGGCACAAAAGAGTCCGACCGGCATCGTACGGTTCAATTTACGGTTGATTTCCCGCAGAATATCCTGCAGCGCGTGTCCTCGCTCGGTCATTCGATAAAATACGTCGGCCAAGGGTAGCGCGCCGATCGCGGATGAGAGGCCATGCCCCGTGAAGTCTCCAAGGAAGACATGGAAGAGGCCGCCCGGGGTCGTCCCGGCTAAGACGAGATCTCCGCCAAGGATGGCCGCGGGCGCCACATGGTAGTTGATGCCCATTCGCTCCATGCAGGGGGTCGCCAGGATTCGTGTGCGGATCTCATTTGCCACATCGATTTCATGGAGCGAGCGGTCGCGATACGCTTCAAGTTCCTGCTTCTGTTCGAGGGCTCGCGTGTGCAATTCTTGCACTCGACACCAAGCAGAGAGTTTCGCCCGCAGAAGGGGCAGACGATACGGCTTCGTGAGCACGTCGTCTCCCCCGGAAGCGAGGCATTCAGTCAACCCTTTTTCATCGGTTACGGCCGTCAAGAAAATGACCGGCACGAAGCGCGCGCCGGATCGCTGTTTGATCAGTGAAGTTGCCTCTTTGCCGTCCATTTCCGGCATCATTAAGTCCATAATGATCAAATCCGGCTGTTCTGTTTCAAATTGGGCGACGGCTTGTTTCCCATTTTCAGCCAACACTACGCTGTGACCGTCCTTGCGCAGCAAGGTCTGCAAGATCTGACGATTCACATACGTATCGTCTGCCACTAGGACTTTCATGGGATCGTCACCAACGATTGAAAATTTGCGATAGAGAGAATGCTTTTAATTTGCGGGGAGCACTTCAAGAGATGGACACGGGCTTTTCCGCCACCGGCAAACTCGCGTAATTTCAACAGCATGCCAAGCCCTGTGCTATCGATATACTCCGTCTGAGCAAAGTCAACGACGTAATGGCTCGATGGGACAGGTCGCGTCGTATAGGCTTCCAGGAAAGTACGATGCATCCTGGCGTCGAAGCGTCCGACCGGTATAATTGTGAGCGTCGCTCCATCGGCAGATTCCTCAATTGTGAACATGACTCCTCCGTTCTCTTTCAATGGTCGTCTCTTGTATCGGCCATGGCGCAAGAAACCTGAAGAAAAAAAATGCCGGTCGAATTTGACCTTCCGTGGTTTGAGAACGCGAGCAAACCGAGGTAAGGCGCCGAAGCTAAGGTTTTGACTCGTGCCAACCGAAGAAAGAAGAAGCAGCAGCAACCACACACAACGGTGAGAGACCAGTCTCTATGGCAATGATCGTGTCAATCGGCTCAGGCAAGGGCGGGGTAGGAAAAAGCGTGATCGCTGCCAATCTGTCCATGTTACTGGCCAAGCAAGGCAAACGGGTCGTCCTGGCGGATCTGGACGTGGGTGGCGCGGATGCTCATATTCTGTTCGGCATGCTCAACCCTCCCCGCACGTTGACGGATTTTGTTGAACGACGGGTTGACCGACTGGAGGATGTCCTCCAGCAGGTCTCGGCACACCCCTTTCTCCGGTTGATCCCCGGCACAGGCGATACCCTGGCGACGGCCAATCTACCCTATGCCAAAAAGAAACGCTTGATTCGCCATTTCCGGCAACTGCAAGCCGATGTCATCATTGTCGATATCGGCGCAGGCACCAGTTACCATGCGCTGGACTTTTTTCTGATGGCGGACCACTACCTGACCGTGGCCACTCCGGATCCGACGTCGGTGCTCGACCTGTACCGCTTTATCAAGCTGGCCGCGATTCGTCGTGTCCTGTCGGCCTTCCTCTCGCGAGATGCCGTCGCCGAGACCCTCTCTGATCGGGATTTCTGCAGTATCGACGAGGTCATCCAGGCGGTCAGCGAAACCGATCCCAACGCCAAGGAGACCGCCAGCCGGACACTCCAGGGATTTCACCCCTACCTGATCGTGAATCGGGTGTCCGGGAAGTCGCGTGTGAATGTACTGCAGTTGAAGAAGCTGTTGCAGGAATATGTCGGCGGGGATCTGATGATGCTGGGGGAGATTCCGGATGATCCGGCGATGACACGTGCCGTGCGTAGTTATCTTCCGGTCGTCGAATTTGAACCCACGGCACCCGCAGCGCTGGCCCTCGAGAAAGCGGCTCAGACCCTGCTCACCCTGGTAGCTCGCCCGGTCACGATCCCGACTGAGACCGCTCCGGCGCCTGAACAGGCTGCATAACCTCCGGAAACTACCAGATGCAGGTTCATCGCGAAGCGCCGCGATACGGCCGTTAGTGTGCCGCTTGTCTTGCCCGCAGCCGTTCGGCTTGCACCTGCAGAATATGCCGGATAATCAGCTCCTGCTCGTCCCCGC
>DAONAB010000037.1:0-15551 GCA_035400805.1 Nitrospira sp.
GAAGAAGCCGATTCTGTATGTCGGCGGCGGCGTCGTGTTTTCGCAGGCGTCAAAAGAGTTGCTTGAATTGGCGGAGATGACTCAGATCCCCGTGGATATGACCTTGATGGGCCTCGGCGCGTTTCCCGGCGAACATCAGCAATCGATGGGGATGTTGGGCATGCACGGGACCTACTGTGCCAACATGGCGGTCCATTACTCCGACCTCGTGATCGCCGTGGGCGCGCGCTTCGATGACCGCGTCACCGGGAAGGTGTCGGAGTTTTGCCCGTTCGCTAAGGTGATCCATATCGATATCGATCCAACCTCGATCCGCAAGAACATCCATGTCGATATCCCGATCGTGGGTGATTGCAAGGCGGTGCTGCGAGAGTTGAATCAAATTCTCCGCGCCACGGTCAACGGCAATCAAAAGGATCTTCGCAAACCCTGGTGGGACCAAATCCGTGAATGGCAGCAGGCGCATCCGCTGGCCTACCAACAAGAGCCGGATGGGGCGATCAAGCCGCAGCATGTTGTCAAACGGTTGTATGAACTGACGAAAGATCGTGATCCGATCGTGGCCACGGATGTGGGGCAGCATCAGATGTGGACGGCGCAGTACTTTAAGCTGGCCCGGCCGAATCGCTGGTTGACGTCGGGTGGATTGGGCACGATGGGATTCGGCTTTCCTGCCGCCATGGGGGCTCAGGCTGCCTTCAGGGATCGATTGGTGCTCTGCGTGGCAGGAGACGGCAGTATTCAGATGAATATGCAGGAAATGGCCACCGCGGTGGTGTCGAAGCTGCCGGTCAAAATCATCATTTTGAATAATCGTTTCCACGGGATGGTTCGCCAGTGGCAGGATTTGTTCTACGAAGGGCGCTATGCCTCCAGCTATCTGGACACCACGCCGGATTTCGTGAAATTGGCCGAAGCCTATGGTGCGGTCGGTCTGCGTGCCGGCAAAGTGGGCGACCTCGATGCGGTGCTGAAGGAAGCCATTTCAACCGACAAACCGGTGGTCGTTGATGTGCCCACGTATCCGTACGAGAATTGTTATCCGATGATTCCGGCCGGTGGCTGCAACCACGAGATGATTCTCGAAGATCCGCCTGAATTGAAGCAACGGATGGCGGGCGTGCCCAGTGCGGGGTCAGACGAAAACAAGGATACGATTCTCACGGCATAGGAGAATGAGCTGACGGCCGACGTCACCTCGCGAGATCCGAGTTCAGGGCACGAGGGGATTTTGCGGACCAGGCGGGACGCGGTCGTGGGCTTATAGGGATTCCATGGAACACATAATTTCGGTGACCGTTGAAAATAAGTTTGGCGTGTTATCGCGCGTGGCCGGGTTGTTCAGCGGCCGCGGCTTCAATATCGAAAGTCTGTCCGTTGCTCCGACCCTCGATCCGTCAATGTCCCAGATGACCATCGTCACGTCAGGGGATGAGCGAATCGTCGAGCAAATCGTCAAGCAGCTCAACAAGCTGATCGACGTCATCAAGGTCGTGGACCTCAACGAAAGCGAGTTCGTCTCGCGCGAGACAGCGCTGATCAAGGTGCATACGAAGGCGGAAGACCGCGCCGAGGCCCTGCGGATTGCAGATATTTTTCGCGCCAATGTGATCGATTCCACACCGTCGACCTATACCATCGAGGTCACGGGGGACCCGAAAAAACTTGAGGCTATCATCAACTTGCTCCAGCCGCTCGGCATCAAGGAGCTGATCCGGACCGGGCGGGTGGCGATTGCGCGTGAGGCGATCCGGCCGGCCGTCAGCCAACCCAAAAAGCTCGCTCGAGAGTAGCGCGCGCATCCTCTCTGTGCACGATCGTTTCCATCCATGTGCCCTATGAACATTCAGGAGTGACGTATGAAGATTTATTACGACAAGGACGCCGACTTACAGCTCATCCGTGGAAAGAAAGTGGCCGTCATCGGCTATGGCAGTCAGGGACATGCCCATTCGCTCAACCTCAAAGAAAGCGGCGCCACTGTCGTTGTGGGATTGCGTGAGGGCAGCTCGTGGAAAAAAGCAGAGGCCAGTGGCCTCAAAGTTATGCCGGTCGCCGATGCCGTGAAAGACTCCGACGTCATCATGATTCTCGCGCCGGATGAAGCGCAAGCGGCCATTTATCGCCAGGATATTGCGCCCAATTTGAAGCCCGGTTCCTATCTGGCGTTCGGGCACGGATTCAATATTCACTTCGGACAGATCGTGCCGCCGGCGGACGTCAACGTGTTCATGGTTGCGCCGAAGGGCCCTGGCCATCTGGTCCGTTCCGAATACACGAAGGGCAGTGGCGTGCCATGCTTGTTGGCGGTGCATCAAGATCCCAGCGGGAATACGCGCCAGGTCGGCTTGGCCTATGCCAGTGCAGTGGGCGGCGGACGAGCGGGCATCATCGAGACGAATTTCAGAGAAGAGACGGAAACAGATTTATTCGGAGAGCAGGCGGTCTTGTGCGGTGGATTGACGTCATTGATCCAAGCCGGATTCGAAACGCTGGTGGAAGCGGGGTATGCGCCTGAAATGGCCTACTTCGAGTGCCTCCATGAGGTGAAATTGATTGTGGACCTGATTTATCAGGGCGGCATTGCCAACATGCGCTATTCCATCAGCACGACGGCAAAGTACGGGGACATTACCCGAGGGCCGCGCGTGGTGACGGAGCAGACGAAGCAGGAAATGAAGAGGATCCTCGACGAGATTCAGAGCGGGAAGTTTGCCAAAGAATGGGTCTTGGAGAATCAAGCCAACCGCCCTGTCTATAACGCCCTGTTGAAAAAAGGTGAGGGGCATTCGATTGAGGAAGTCGGTGCCCGGCTCCGCTCCATGATGCCCTGGCTCAAAAAAGACCAACTCGTCGACAAGAACAAAAACTAACTCTGTCGGCGGGATCTTCGTGGTAGCATGAGAGAGGGCCTGGAGGGGTATGGCTGATCGAGCCGTCGGAATACCGATTGTCAAAGAAGGCTTGCCGTTTGTCGGCGGCCTCGCAGCGGCGACGCTCTTGTCCGGATTGGCTGGCTGGACCATTCCAACGGTCGTGGCGGGTGGTTTTTTGATCTTCACCGCCTGGTTTTTCAGGAATCCCAGCCGGACTATTCCACAACAGCCGAATGTGGTGGTGTCGTCCGGCGATGGAAAAGTCATCGCCATTGAGGAAGAGTTCGAACCACGGTATCTAAAGGAAAAAAGCATTCGCGTCACGGTGTTTTTGAATGTCTTCGATGTGCATGTGAACCGGACGCCCTGCGCGGGAACGGTCGAAGGGGTGAGTTATCAACCGGGCCAGTTCCTGGTGGCGAGCAAGCCTGAAGCGACGCTGCATAACGAGCAGAATGCTGTGATGCTGAAGACCGAGTCGGGGGCGAAAGTGTTGTGTGTGCAAGTGGCAGGATTGATTGCCCGCCGGATCGTCTGTTGGATCGGTCAGGGTGATCGCGTGCAGCGTGGTGAACGGTTCGGGTTGATCCGGTTCGGTTCGCGAATGGATACCTTTCTTCCGCTCGGATCGAAGATTTGCGTCTCCTTGGGCGACCGCGTTAAAGGGGGCGAAACCATCGTGGGGGAACTCCGATGAAATCACCAACCATGCGACCTCCGTTTGCGAAGGGGAATCGAAAACGTCAGGCGATGTACCTGATTCCCAATCTCTGTACCACCGGCAATCTATTTTGCGGCGTGTTTGCGATTCTCTCCGTGTTTAACGGGCAGCATCTGGTGGCGGCCATCGCTATCCTGGTCGGCATGATTTTCGACATGTTGGACGGAAAGCTGGCGCGGCTGACGAACAGCACCGGTCAGTTCGGTATCGAGTACGATTCTCTGTCCGATGTGGTGTCCTTCGGCGTGGCGCCGGGGGTGTTGATTTACTCGTATGCGCTGAGCGGACAGGGCATGTTCGGCGTGGCGGTCATGTTCGCCTATGTTGCCATGGGGGCTGTGCGCCTCGCTCGATTCAATGCGACGGTGAGCACCTCCGACAGCAAGTACTTTACCGGCTTAGCGATCCCGGCGGCGGCGGGTGTCATCGCCTCCCTGGTTATCTTTGATCTCCACATCACCCAGCTGGGGTCGGAAGTGAAACCGCTGCTGATTCTGGTGATTACGTTCGGGCTGGCATTCCTGATGGTCAGTACGATCAAGTATCGCAGCTTCAAGGATATGAAGTTCCGGCGAGGCGATCACTTCACCTATCTGGTCTGGGGAATTTTGGCCTTGATGTTGATTGTCGCCTGGCCTCAAGCTATGCTGTTCGTGACCTTCACCGGTTATGCGGTGTCAGGTCCGATTGCCCGACTCTGGACGATGATCTCCAAGAGCGTAGGGAAGCCGGTCGCAAAAGCAGATGGGCCGGTGGCAGAGACGAGAGAGTCGTAACGGCAGTGACGAGGAGTAGTAGGGAGCGTTAGCCGAATCGAGAGAGCTGGTGGACGGTGCGAACCAGCCGGTTGCCTCCTGAACTCGCCTCCGAGCCGGACTTGTGAAGCCTCGATGATGGGGTGGTAATGAGTCCCGAATGATCCGCGTCACGGATTCAATGAGGGTGTCGGATGCACGATTGCTTCATCCGGCGCTGAATCAGGGTGGTACCACGAAGCTCGCAAGGCCTTCGTCCCTGTCCAGGGGCGGAGGCTTTTTTATTTCTCGAATGCTGAAACAGGTATCCGGCTTCGTTCTCGGCTTGGAAACGTCCTCGACGTACCACAAGGGTACGCCTCCGGTGTTTCCTTCGCCTGCGGCCTCGCCGGCTGACCTGTTTGAGCATTCTGTACGATGCGAGTAACGAAAGAGGAGGTAGGCCATGAGCAGGATGATCAGAATATTCGACACGACGTTGCGGGACGGCGAGCAGTCGCCAGGGGCGAGCATGAACGTCGAAGAGAAGCTTATGATCGCCAAACAGCTGGCCCGCCTTGGCGTGGATATTATTGAAGCCGGGTTTGCCTACAGCTCACCCGGAGATTTCGAAGCCGTGCGTCGGATCGCCTTGGAGGTCGAGGGGCCTGTCGTATGCAGCCTTGCGCGAGCCAGGCCGGAAGATATTACACGCGCCTCGGAAGCCTTGAAGGGCGCGCCGAAGGTGCGCATCCATACGTTTCTGTCCACGTCGGATATCCACTTGAAGCATCAGTTCCGGATGACGCGGGAGGAGGCGAAGAAACGGGCGGTCGAGATGGTGCAACTGGCACGCACCTACGTCGATGACGTCGAATTTTCGCCTATGGACGCCAGCCGGTCGGATCCGGCGTATCTCTGTGAAGTGATTGAAGCGGTAATAGCGGCCGGTGCAGGGACGATCAATATCCCCGATACGGTGGGGTATGCCGTTCCGCAAGAGTTCGGCGGCTTGATCCAGCGAATCAAGGACACGGTGCCGAACAGCGGCCAGGCAGTTATTTCTGTGCATTGTCACAATGATTTGGGACTGGCGGTGGCCAACAGTCTCGCTGCAGTCGTGGCGGGGGCCGGTCAGGTGGAGTGCACGATCAATGGTATCGGCGAACGAGCCGGCAATACCTCACTGGAAGAAATTGTGATGGGACTGCGGACGCGCAGGGATTGGTACGGAGCCGACACAAAGGTGGTGACCGAAGAGATTTCCAAAACCAGTCGCCTGGTGAGCAAGATTACCGGCATGGTCATTCAACCGAACAAGGCCATCGTGGGCGCGAATGCCTTTGCCCATACGTCAGGCATTCATCAAGACGGGTTGCTGAAGGATAAGACGACCTATGAAATCATGCGGCCGGAGTCGGTCGGATTGGAGCAGGTCAAGTTAGTGATGGGCAAGTTGTCGGGACGCCATGCGTTCCGGCAGCGGCTGGAGGATCTGGGCTACAAGTTGACGGAAGACGAGGTCAATCACGCGTTTGAACGCTTCAAACGGCTGGCAGATCAAAAGAAGGAAATCTACGAGGAAGACCTCGAGGTCATCATCTCCGAAGAAGTGGCCAAGATGTCGGAACGGGTCGTCCTGAAGTCGTTTCAGGTCGAAAGTGGAACCAATAAGACGCCGAAAGCCACGGTCGAACTGGAGATTGACGGGAAGACGGTGTCCCACAGCGGCACGGGCGATGGCCCGGTCGATGCGGTGTACCGGACGATTGCCGCTATGACGCAAACCAAGAGCAAGCTGCTGATGTTCGGGGTGAATGCCATCACCGGCGGGACCGATGCGCAAGGAGAAGTGTCTGTGCGGCTCGAAGAAGATGGCCGGACGGTCTCCGGTCATGGCGCGGATACAGACATCATCACCGCGGCTGCCAGGGCCTATCTGAATGCGCTCAATAAGCTGGCGTATTTTGCGGCCAAACAAGCCGAAGGGATTCAGAAGGTCAGCTTGATTTGATCCCAACCTGCAAGGTAGATTCCTCCGTCCTGATCAGCACATTGTGCTGGTCAGGGCGGGGCGACATCTTTTCTTGTCCCCTATCGTCATAATCGGCACACGATGTTCAGCACGCACCTTCAACAATGCCCTGAATTTCTGGCAGGCGATCACACGAGATTGCGGGAATTGCTGCATCCGGGAAAGGCCGCGCTGGAGCTGGGCTATAGTCTCGCTCATGGATTGCTCGATCCGGGCAAGCAATCTCTGTGGCATCGGCTGAAATCGTCCGAGGTCTATTACTTCATCGCCGGCCGTGGCGTCATGAAGGTGGAAGAGGCATCGATGGCGGTTCAGGCCGGCTCCGTCATTTATGTGCCGCCGGGCGCCAAGCAGTCCCTGATCAATACCGGAACAGAATCGATCGAGTTTCTCTGCCTCGTCGATCCGGCCTGGAAGGCGGAAGATGAGGCAGTCGTTGAATAGCCAAGAGGAGAGCGCGACGTGAAAGCAAAAATCGCAGTCCTGGCCGGAGATGGGGTCGGCCGTGAAATTGTTCCCGAAGCGATCAAGGTCTTAAAGACGGTCGCGGAGCGGTTCGGGCACACCTTTGAATTTCAGGCGGCCGATGTGGGCGGCCATGCCATCGATAAGGTCGGGGTTCCGCTTCCTGCGGAGACGCTCGCACTCGCGAAGCAGAGCGACGCTGTCTTGCTTGGAGCCGTTGGCGGACCCAAATGGGAAGGCCTGGAGTACAGTATCCGCCCTGAGCGCGCCCTGCTGGGGCTCCGCGAACAGCTGGGCCTGTATGCGAATTTACGCCCGGCGAAACTCTATCCCATGCTTGCCGATGCCTCCACGTTGCGGCGAGAGGTGATCGAAGGCATCGATATGCTTGTCATCCGCGAGCTGACCGGCGGCATTTATTTCGGCAAACCGAAGGGCGTGGAAAAACTGCCCGGCGGCGGGGAGCGCGGCTTTAATACGGAGGTCTATACGACCGAAGAAATTCGCCGCATCGCGGTGGTCGCGTTCGAAGCCGCGCGCAAGCGCCGCAAGAAGGTGATGTCGGTGGACAAGGCCAACGTGCTGGAGTCCTCAGAATTATGGCGTCGGGTGGTGACGGACGTGCACAAAAACTATGCCGACGTGACGTTGAGTCACATCTACGTGGACAATTGCGCCATGCAGTTGGTGCGTAATCCGCGTCAATTCGATGTGCTGCTTTGCAACAACATCTTTGGCGATATTTTGAGCGACGAAGCCGCGATGCTCACCGGGTCGATCGGCATGCTGCCCTCCGCCAGTGTCGGAGCCAAGGTCGGTCTCTTTGAGCCGATTCATGGCAGCGCGCCGGATATTGCGGGAAAGAACATCGCCAATCCGATCGCCACCATTGCCTCCGGCGCCATGATGTTGTCGTATGCGTTTCAATTGGAGAAGGAAGCGGCAGCCATCGAGCAGGCGATTGTGAAGACGCTTGAACAGGGATTCCGCACGAAAGACATCCATGCCGAAGGCATGCAGTTGGTCGGGACCACCGAGATGGGTGATGCGATCGTGAAGAACCTTCCCGCCTAAGCCATGACGATCAGCGCCACACCATCTGGAATCATTGCCACGCTGGCGGGGAACGGCGAGCCTGGATATGCCGGCGACGGCGGACCTGCCGGATCCGCTTCGTTGAATGAGCCGAAAGGGCTCTGTGTCGACCGTGACGGAAATGTCTATATTGCGGACTCGGAGAATCACGTCGTGCGCCGGGTCGATCGGAAAACAGGTCTGATCACCACGGTTGCTGGAGTGGGACCTGGCGGCGTGTCGGGGGGGATGATGCCGCCGGAACCCGTCACGATGCCGCCGCAAGAAGAAGAGGATCCTTTTGCCGATACCTCGACAGACAGTACCAAGGCCTACACGCAGGTCACGGACCTGAGCGGCACAGTCCGGTATGTCACCGGGGGACGGTTGACGGTTGAGCAGGATTCAGGAGACGGGGGACCGGCTCGTCGTGCGCGGTTGAATTTTCCAAGTGCGGTGGCCGTGGATCGTCAGGGGCACCTCTACATTGCCGACACGATGAACCATCGGATCAGAAAGGTCGATGCGAACACGGGAATCATCACGCACGTCGCCGGCACCGGTCAGGCACGGTATTCCGGCGACGGCGGGCCCGCGGCGCAGGCGGCAATCAATGAACCGACCGGATTAGCCGTTACCGATGAGGCCCTGTACATTGCCGATCAAAGCAATAATCGCATTCGCCGGGTCGACTTCTCGACCGGGATTATCAGCACGGCAGCCGGCGATGGATCGGCGGCCTACAGCGGTGATCAGGTCCCGGCGGTGCAGGCGAGTTTGGCGGGGCCGAGCGGCGTGGCGGTGGGCAAGGATGGCCTATTGTATGTCGCGGATACGTTCAACAGCCGGATACGGTCGGTCGATCCGGTGACGGGCGAGATTACTACGGTGGCAGGAGATGGCGGCGCCTACCGTTATCAGGGGCCTGACGAGCCTGCTTCACCCAGTCTTTCCCGTCCGGCCGGCATCGCCGTGGGCCATGATGGCAATGTGTATTTCACGGATTCAGACAGTCACTTGATTCGAGTATGGAACGGGCGTACGAAGACCATTACGCGCGTGTCAGGGACCGGTGTCGCGCAGTTCGGCGGCGACGGCGGCAACGCGTTGGCAGGTAGTCTCAGTTATCCATTCGGTGTAGCAGTCGATGCGGCCGGAACCGTGTATGTGGCGGATACGTTCAATCACCGCATCAGGGTTCTCACGGCGACTGCGTAAGGACAGTATCATGTTAAAGAAGAAGCAAGCCTATACGGTCGCCGTGCTCGGGGCGACCGGGGCGGTAGGAAAAGAGAGCCTGGAAATTTTAGAAGAACGCAACTTTCCGATCGACACGTTGCGGCTCTTTTCGTCGAAACGTTCGGCCGGCGAGGTGCTCACGTGTCAGGGGAAAGAGTATAAGGTGGAAGAGCTGACAGAAGCCTCTTCCTTCGCCGGGGTGGACATTGCCTTTATCTCCGCCACCGACGCCATTAGCCGGGACTATGGGGCGCGATTGGGTGCGGCTGGGATCGTGGTCATCGATGACAGTGCCGTGTTCCGGATGGATCCGAACGTCCCGCTCGTCGTGCCGGAGGTGAATGCTGCGGCGTTGCAGTCGATGAAGCGCGGCATCGTGGCCATTCCCAACTGCACGACCACCCCGTTAGTGATGGCTCTCAAGCCGCTGCGTGATGTCGCGGGGATCAAACGTGTTGTCGTGACCACCTTTCAATCGGTGTCCGGGACCGGCTCGGCCGCCATGGATGAATTAGTGGACCAGACCAAGGCGCTGATCTCCTTCCAGGATGTGAAGGTACAGGTCTATCCCTACCAGATCGCCTTTAACCTCTTGCCGCAAGTCGGGTCGTTCGGAGACGGCGGGGATTGTTCTGAAGAAGTCAAAATTGTCCAGGAGACGCGCAAGATTCTGGAGATGCCTGAACTTCGTGTGACCGCCACCACTGTGCGTGTCCCGGTGCTGCGCTGCCATTCCGAAGCGATCAACGTGGAGCTCGAGCGCCCGCTGAAAGCCAATGATGCGCGGGCCGCCATCGCCGAGATGGCGGGCGTCATTGTCTATGACGATCCGTTGAAGAAACTCTATCCCATGCCGTTCGACGTCTCCGGGAAGGACGAGGTCTATGTCGGACGGGTGCGCGTCGACGAGTCCATCACCAATGGATTGAATCTGTGGGTCGTCAGCGACAACCTCCGGAAGGGCGCTGCGCTGAATGCCGTTCAAATTGCCGAATGTTTGATACAATGAACTATGGCTGCCTGGGGCGGGGTCGGTCGGCTGTTCATCATCGCGGGACTGGTCCTGGCCGGCGTCGGGGTGCTGCTGACGCTGGTTGAACGATGGTCCGGTGCCGGCGCGGCCTTCGGGTGGATTGGTCGATTGCCCGGCGATCTGTCGATTACGCGAGAGCGGTTCAGTCTCTACGTGCCGATTGCCACCAGTCTTGTGCTCAGCATTCTGTTGAGCGTCGTGTTCTACATCCTTTCATGGATCTTTCGCCGCTGATTCCACATCGTGTTATCAGTCTCGTCGCAGCGGGAGTCATGGCGCTCGTTGGGCTGGTCTACGCGCCTGCTGCGTCAGCCGAATCCATTCGCGTCTTACTTGTGCAGGAAGCGCCGTTCGTCGATGTGCGCTCGGATGGCCCGCTGGCTCTGGTAACGGAGAGCGGCGATACGAAAACGCTGCATGGCGCAGTTCATCTCACGGCGCGTGCGGACGGATTACATGTCGACGGCCGACGTATTATGGGCGGACAGGTGCTCATCCGCCCCCTCCGGAACAATCTGACCCTGGTCGTAGGGAAAGAAGGGGGAGGCACAGGCACTCCGCTTCCGCTTAGCGGAACCGTGCGGGTGTCGAGAAAAGGGCACGCGGTCGCTGTCGTGAATCAGGTGGATCTGGAGGAATATGTGAAGGGAGTGGTGCCGTCTGAAGTCAGTTCTGCCTGGCACCCCGAAATGTTGAAGGTGCAGGCGGTGGCAGCGCGGACCTACGCCTTGTATAACAAGATGCTCAGTGCCGCGCGGGACTATGACGTCATGGCGACCATTCAAGATCAGGTGTATCGGGGGCGCACCGGCGTCGATCATCGAGTTGAAGATGCCGTCGAGTCGACCAGAGGCATTGTCGTCACGCACCAGCAGGCGCCGATCTATGCCGCGTTCTCTTCCACCGCTGCCGGACCGACGGAAGATGCGGTGAATGTCTGGGCCAATAAAGATCTTCCGTACCTCAAGGGGGTCGAGTGTCCCTTCGATCTGGAGTCGCCGTATTATCAGTGGAAGGCCAGTGTGAAGATCGAACAGCTTGAGAAGAATCTGCGCCATCAGGGATTCGCGGTGGGAACCATCGCGACGATTACGCCCATCGCCTTCAGTCGTGCGGGGAGAGTCGCGCGATTGCGGATTTTGCATTCCGGTGGAGAGACGCTGTTGCGGGGTGAAGATCTTCGCAAAGCGGCGGGGTATACCGTCATTCCGAGCACCCAGTTCGAGGTGGAATCGATCGGCGCCGAGGTGGTATTCGCCGGCTACGGCGCAGGCCATGCAGTGGGACTGTGCCAGTGGGGCGCTAAAGAATTGGCTGAACTCGGGTATTCGTACAACAGCATTCTGCAGTATTACTATCCTGGAACTGAATTACGTAACTCGGCCGTATCGCAGTTGATGATGCCGGTCATTCCAACCCCCTGATGTTGCTCGGCGAGTTCGATTTCCCATTTGATCCGGCGCTTGTGGCCAGCCATCCGGTGATGCCTCGCCATGATGCGAGGTTGCTGGTCATGGATCGCGGCAGTCACGCGCGGATGCATCGCCGGGTGGCGGATCTTCCATCACTGCTCAACCCCGGGGATCTCATTGTGGTGAATAACACCAAGGTCATGCCGGCGCGAGTGCCGGGCCGGACGCGCTCGACCGGGAAACTGCTCGACCTGCTGTTTGTGCAGGATCTTGGGCAGGGCCTGTGGGAAGTGCTGATCAAAGGGAGGTTCAAGCCGGGAGCACTGATTGATTTTCCCGGCGGCGGCTGTGGGGAAATCGTCGAGCGCAGTCAGGCCAGGACGACGATGAAGGTCACCGGCGTCACGAGCGTCTATGACCTCATGCACGCGACCGGAACGATGCCGCTTCCTCCCTATATCAAGCGCGAGCCCTCGCAGGACGATCAACAGTGGTATCAAACCATGTTTGCGCAACAGGAAGGTGCCATTGCGGCGCCGACTGCGGGGCTTCATTTTACGCCTCAATTGGTGGAAGCTCTGACTGCGAAGGGCATTGAGTTGGCGCAGGTGACCTTGCACGTCGGTCCCGGCACCTTTCGCAGCGTGAAGAGCGACCGGATTGAAGAACACCAGATGCTGGCCGAGCAGGTGGAGGTGTCGCCGGGCACGGTCGAGCAGATCGAGCTGGTGCAGACGCGAGGGAATCGGGTGGTGGCGGTTGGGACGACAGTCGTACGCGCACTGGAGACTGCGGGGCGCGGTGGTCGCGGCATCGAGCCGTTCCAGGGGCCGGCGGAACTATTCATCACCCCGGGATTTCAATTTCAGGTCGTCGACGCGCTGGTGACGAATTTCCACCTGCCACGGACGACGCTGCTCATGCTGGTGTCTGCGTTTGTCGGATTGGAACCGCTTCGCGCGGCCTATGAGGAGGCGGTGGCGCAACGGTATCGGTTCTACAGTTACGGAGATGCGATGTTGATCGCGAGGGGAGTGAGCGCCGCTACATAAGTTCTTTGTGAATCTTCACAGGAACCTTGCTTTTCATCGATTCCGAATAGGCCATTAATGCCCGCTGCTGTTTTTGGAACAGCAGGTTTTGGAACACCCGTTCCTTTGCTACGGCGGCTTTGGCCGGATCCGATTCACCTTCCCGGGCCACTAGCGTCTGCGCCTCTGCATGTTCCGCGGGCGTCAGGGCCACGGCGTCCATGATGACCAGCCGGGCTTTATTGGTGAGAATGTCCTTGGCTTCCATGGCCTCGAACAATGCGGGGGTCAACCGGTTGGCCGCCAGCAGCCGGCGATAGGACTCAGGGTCGAAACTGCCGTTCTTCTGAAACTCCGTTCGCTGCATGATGGCTTTCCGCAAATCTTCGTCTGAGACCGAGAGTCCCATTTCCTTCGCCACATGCAGCCACATGCGGTTATCGATCAGTTGTTCGAGCACAAACTGCTTGAGGAATTCATCCTTGATGTCGTTCTGGCCTTTGTCTTTGTAGAAGCGATACGTATTTTCATAGGCTCGACGATACTCATCCAGCGGCACGACCTGATCCCCGACCGACGCCACAACGTTGCCGCCTTGGTCGCCGAATCCCCACCAGCCCATCGTAATGACGAATGCGAGGGCCAGCGTGCCCATAATGGATTTGAGAAACCACGGGTAGTCGTGAGCAGCTTCGCGTAATAATTTGATCATCGAATGCGCCTCTTCTCGGCAGGGTTTCGCGGATTCTACTCAGGCGACGACAACAAAGGCAAGAGGGAGAACTGCGCGGAGCGCGGGTGCGAGAAGATTGCGACTTTGTTTGTGCAGGTGAAAGAGATTTGCTATAGTGTCGAAGAATTGGAGAGATCTCCGGTGGTGGAGGAGGCAATCGGGCACAGCCCGCTCGAACTGGGCGTCTATCCCAAGGCCCAGGTGCTGAATCGCTTCATTGCCAAAATGATCGATCTCCTGATCGTCGCGGCGGTGAGTAAGTTGGTTCCTCCGATCGGTGTCCTGGCCGGACTTGCCTATCTCTTGCTGGCCGACGGATTCGGCGGCGGTCGCAGTGTCGGGAAGCGGCTCATCGGGCTCCAGACCATCGTGCCCCGTACCCGGGACCCGGCAGGGTTCCGAGAATCGATCATCCGTAATCTGCCTTGCGGTCTTGCCCAGTTGGCATTTGAAATACCGTATGTCGGATGGATCGGATGGGGCGCCGTACTCTCGCTGGAAGGGTTGCTGGTCATCGGGAATGAGCAGGGCCGGCGATTGGGCGATGAGATCGCCAAAACCCAGGTGCTGGAGAGCGGACAACTGGATGTGTCGGATTAAGCGGGACGGTGTGGTTGATCGCAGGAATCGTTTGAAGGGAGAGTCCTAGTGGGCTTCATGAGTGACATGTTCGGGTGGTTCTCCAACGATCTGGCGATCGATTTGGGGACGGCGACAACTCTCGTGTATGTCCAGGGAAAAGGCATCGTCTTAAACGAGCCTTCCGTGGTCGCCGTGGAGAAAAAGACGGAGCGTGTGATGGCGGTCGGCGCCGATGCGAAGCGCATGTTGGGACGCACCCCGGGGAATATCCTTGCGGTACGTCCGATGAAGGAAGGCGTCATCGCCGATTTCGAAAAAGCCGAGGCGATGCTCAGCCACTTCATTCAGAAGGCGCATAACCGAACGGCGTTTGTGCGGCCCCGCATCATCATCGGTGTACCGTCGCGGATTACGCAGGTAGAACAACGGGCCGTCCGTGATTCGGCCGAACTGGCGGGAGCCCGCGAAGTGTATTTGATCGAGGAGCCGGTCGCGGCGGCGATCGGTGCAGGGTTGCCGATTACCGAACCGTCCGGGAACATGGTGGTGGATATCGGCGGTGGTACGACGGACATCGCGGTCATCTCCCTGGGCGGCATCGTGTATAGCGAGTCGGTCAAGGTGGCCGGAGACCGGATGGACGATGCCATCATGAACTACATCAAGAAGAAGTATAATCTCCTCATCGGGGAGCACATGGCCGAGCGTATCAAGTTCGAGATCGGTTCGGCGTACCCCTTCGAGGAGCGCAAGACTATGATGATCAAAGGACGCGATCTGATTTCCGGTATTCCCCGCACGCTGGTGGTGGATGATGCCGAAGTCAGAGAAGCGTTGCAGGAACCCATTGGAACCATCGTCAATGCCATCAAGGTGGCGCTTGAAAACACACCGCCTGAATTGGCCGGAGACATCATCGATCGCGGTATCGTACTGACTGGCGGCGGATCCTTGTTGAAGGGAATGGACACTCGGTTTCGTGAAGAAACCAATCTTCCGATTATTACGGTCGACGACCCATTGACCTCGGTGGTCCTGGGAGTCGGGAAGATTCTTGATGAGTTGGACCTTCTTCGCAAGGTTTCGGTTATGTCGCAGTGCAGTACCTCTCGATGACCTCCATCCCGAGTGTGGATGGCTATATCGCGCTCAACATACGGCACCCGGCGTCTCGCCATCGTCTTGTTCGCCTGCCTGCTTGTCGCCCTCTTTCTGCTCCCTAGCCAAAGCCAAAGGTTGTTGCAGTATGTCGGTGGACCCTTGGGGCAAGTCCTCAGTCTTCCGCTCGCCGCATTTTCCTCGGTCGATCACGGCATTACCGACATGTGGAACGGCTATGTCGCCTTGCAGAGCGTGCATGAGGAAAACCGGCAGCTGCATCGCGAGAACGAGTTACTCAAGGGGCAGAATAACCAGCTGCGTGAATCGGTCACGGCCGTACAACGCTACGAGACTTTGCTGAACTTCAAGCAGCAATCGCCGTCGCAGACGCTGGCGGCGCAAGTCATCGGGCGGGATGCCACGAATTGGTACCGGGGGATGATCCTCAACAAAGGGGAGAGTGACGGGGTCAAAACCGAAATGGGCGTGGTCACCCCTGCCGGGGTGGTCGGCCG
>DAONAB010000038.1:0-15518 GCA_035400805.1 Nitrospira sp.
GCCTGTGGCATGCTTCAGCCAACCGCAGGCTTTGCTCAATCCCTCGAAGACACCGTGCAGTTCATCAGCGACATGGCTAATACGCACGGTTTCGTTCGAAGCCTCAGTTGCCGGAATCCGAAGGCCGTCAAACCAACCAAGGTAACCGAAGTCTACAGTGTGATTCCGACAGGAACCAGACTCGGCACGATGGAGTTGAACCATGGGCACGACGAGGTCAATACCGGCTTCACGCATTTCAATTTGCAGGATATCGACAGCTTTGCGTACCAAGGTCAGGACACTCGTGAGAGCAACCTGGTGCTGTACGGAGTCCGCATCTCGTGCAATAGCAACGGCCCATGCATTTTGAAAACCAGTTTCTGCACAGGTGCAGTCACAGAAGTGAAAGGCCAGTTCGCTGAAGACACCTTGCTCTTTCGCTCCGCCTCCCATGCAGAGCGCATGACCAAAGCCCTTTCTCACTTCCTGACGCTGGTGCGCGCCCAGCAACAGAATCAGCCTTTCTAGGAAGAACTGTCAGCACCCAGCAGATCGTACAAAGCAGATCCGCCCGGGTGCTCACGCCTCGCGGCTCACTCGACAATCGTCACCGTCATCTCAACGCGATCGATCGGATTATCGCAGGGTCCCTTATCGGCAGGACTCGGGGCCCCTGTTTGGCACATGACTCTGGGGAGTGCCACGATCTTGTCCGCGACTCCGATTCCTTTCACCACTTCACCGAAAATGGTGTACTTCCGGTCCAAGAACCGCGATTCCTCAACGACAATAAAAAACTGCGACCCTGCGCTATCAGGGTCCTGCGCCCGCGCCATGGAGACGACACCGCGCTTGTGTGGCAGGTCGCTGAATTCAGCTTTGACATTGTGCCCGGGACCGCCTTGACCATAGGCGTCCTTTCTCAACGAGTCCTTCGTATTGGGGTCCCCGCCCTGAATCATAAAACCGGGAATGGCACGGTGAAAAATCGTGCCGTTATAGAAGCCGGATTTGGCCAGCTTGATGAAATTTTCCACATGCTTGGGGGCCACATCCGGCAGAAACTTTATTTCAATGTCCCCCAGCTTAGTCTTGATGACCGCTCGCGCATTGCTCGCATTGACGGAATCACCAGCCTTACCAGGAGCATCAGCCGCCAGACAGGTTCCAGCCATGCCGATAGCCAAGATCAGACTCATCACTCCCGCGTATCCAAACCGATTCTGCCATCGTGGTTGTGTCATCGCGCCTCCTTCTTGTCGGTTCACTGAAGAGTAGACTACGCCGTTAATTGTGTCAGGGCTTCCCGCGCGGCCATCTGCTCCGCTTCTTTCTTACTGTGACCGCATCCGACGCCCCGCATCACACCCTGAATCGTTAACTCGACCTCAAATACTTTTTCATGATCCGGGCCGGACTCACGCACCGTTGCATACTGCGGTAAACTTTCAAACCGCTTCTGGCAGAGTTCCTGTAACTGCGTTTTATAATCGTCCATTCCAGGTCTGGACTGATCGGCCCGGGCAGCCAGCAATTCCTCTTCCAACACTCGCAAGGTAAACGTCCGGCTCGCCTCAAGGCCACCATCCAGATAGACGGCGGCGATCAACGCTTCAAGCGCATCCGCCAGCAACGAATGTTTTTCGCGTCCTTTCGAGAGTTCCTCGCCCTTTCCCAACCGCAGCAGTCGGCCGAGCTTCATGCGGCGTGCGGCCTTGGCCAGGGACGTCTCACTCACCAAATGCGCTTTCAGCTTGGACAACCCGCCTTCGTTGGTGCCGGGGAATTCAGCTGCGAGGTATTCACTCATGACCAGCGACAAGACCGCGTCACCAAGAAATTCCAGGCGCTCGTTCTGAGTGCGGTCTTTGGTACGTCGCTCGTTGGAGTAGGACTTGTGAGTCAGAGCTTCTTCCAGTAGACGCGGCTGACTGAAACGGTAGCCCAAAAGGCGCTGGACCGCCTCGATTGACGATGCCGACGTCATACCACCTGACTCGTACGTTGAGGAGGATTACTGGTCACACCGGCGAAACAGCAGGCAGGCGTTGACCCCGCCGAAGCCGAACGAATTCGAAAGGACCACCTGCGTCTTGGTTGCACGGGCCTTATTCGGGACATAATCCAGGTCGCAAGCAGGATCCGGATGATCAAGGTTGATGGTGGGAGGGAGAATGCCATGGTGTAGCGCAAGGATGCTGAACACGGCCTCAATCCCACCGGCGGCGCCCAAGAGATGGCCCGTCATCGATTTCGTCGAGCTGACCGGAATCTTATAGGCCTGCTCCCCGAACACGTGTTTGATCGCCTTGGTTTCGATGGCATCGGCCATCGTCGAAGTGCCGTGGGCATTGATATAGCCGATGTCGGTCTTGGCCACACCGGCGTCCTTGAGCGCCATTTCCATACAACGCACCGCCCCCTCACCCTCTTCAGGCGGCGCCGTAATATGGTACGCGTCACTATTCATCGCATACCCAATGACTTCGGCGTAGATGCGTGCGCCGCGTGCGCGGGCGTGCTCCAATTCTTCAAGTACGACCACGCCGGCCCCTTCTCCCAACACGAATCCGTCACGGTCCTTATCGAAAGGGCGGCTGGCCTTCTCGGGTTCGGTATTCCGGAACGAAAGGGCTTTGGCCGACGCGAATCCGGCGACACCGAGCGGGGTAATCGCCGCTTCGGCACCTCCGGCGATCATCACATCCGCATCATTGCGTTGAATGAGCCTATACGCATCGCCGATGCAATGGTTCCCGGTTGCGCAGGCCGTCACCGCGCAGGAATTCGGACCCTTCGCCCCGACCCGAATCGCCACCTGCCCTGAAGCCAGGTTAATGATCGTCATCGGAATAAAAAATGGCGAGACCCGACCAGGCCCCTTTTCCTTCAGCACGTCATGGTAATGTTCGATCGACCCCAGCCCGCCGATACCGGATCCAATGTAGACCCCGACCCTGGTCGCCTCTTCAGGCGAAACTTTCAGGCCGGCATCGTCCACCGCCAATTGGCTCGCCCCCACCGCATAGTGGATGAAGGTGTCCATCTTCTTGATTTCTTTTTTCTCGATGAACTGAGCCGGGTCGAAATCCTTCACCTCTCCGGCAATCTGCGCATCATAGCCGGTCGGATCGAATCGCGTGATTCGGCCGATCCCCGACTCTCCGGCGCACAGCGCTTTCCAGGTCTTCTCCACCCCGGTTCCAAGCGGAGTTACCAGTCCGAGACCGGTCACCACCACACGTCTGGCAGGTCGATCGTGCATACCTACGGTTCCGTTATGCCTTCTCTTTAATATAATCCAGCGCTTTGCCGACGGTGAGGATCTTCTCGGCATCCTCATCGGGGATCTCGATCTCGAACTCTTCTTCGAGAGCCATCACCAATTCGACCGTGTCGAGCGAATCGGCGCCCAAATCCTCGACGAAATGGGCCTCGAGCGTCACTTCTTCTTCCTCGACCCCCAACTGCTCGGCAATAATTTTCTTCACCCGTTCATCTACTGTTGCCATGGACTTGCCCGCCTCCTTTCTATCTTATCTCATCCGCCACATTCATTGCCGGTTCGACCGGAATCGATCGAGACACAGGCCCGACTCACTTATACCATGAGCATGCCGCCGTTCACGTGTAACACCTGCCCCGTGATATATGACGCTGCATCCGACACGAGAAACCGCACCGCTGCGGCAATATCGGAAGGAAGCCCCAGCCGTCCCAGCGGGATCTGCTTCTGTAGCGCTTCCTTCACCTCCGGCGACAACCCCTGCGTCATGGCCGTATCGATAAAGCCCGGCGCCACCGCGTTGACCGTCACCGCACGACTGGCATACTCGCGCGCGGCCGTTTTCGTAAACCCGATGACCGCTGCTTTCGAGGCCGCATAGTTTGCCTGCCCCACATTCCCCATTGCGCCCACGATCGACGCGATATTGACGATGCGGCCAAACCGTTGCTTCGTCATGGGGAGTAGTACGGCTTTCGTGCAATGGAAGGTCCCGTTCAAATTGACCTGCAGGACCAGATTCCAATCTTCTTCCTTCATCCGAAGTAGCAGGCCGTCGCGCGTGATTCCGGCATTATTCACCAGGATATCGATCCGACCCCATTCCTGCATGACCTGATCGGCCATGGCCTTGGCATCATTCCAGTCGGACACGTTCACCTTGACACTGAGAGCCCGTCGCCCCAGTTTCTGAATCGCCGCAACCGCATCCTGCGCACGCGCCGGATCGAGGTCTGCCACCGCGATATCCGCGCCATCCTCAGCCAACCCTTCCGCAATCGCACGCCCGATTCCCTGAGCCCCGCCGGTGACAATCGCTACTTTTCCCTGTAATGACATGTGTCTACTCCCACGCAACCCGAAGCTGCTTATCCCTGCCTGTTCACGCCCACCGTGGTGAGAGCCGCGTCCAATGACTTCTGATCATGAACATTGGCCGTGACCGCACCGGGAAGTATGCGCTTGACCAAACCGGTCAGGACCGTCCCCGGTCCGATTTCCACAAAAGTCGTCACACCCATGGTGGCCATCGCCTGCACCGACTCTTCCCATCGCACTGACGACGGCAACTGCCGGACCAGCGATGCCCGGATGTCCGCTGATCGCTGCAGGGCCACCGCCTCCGCATTATTGATCAAGGGTACCGTCAAATCCCGCCACGTGACTCCGTCGAATTCCGCAGCCAGCCGGTCTGCGGCACCCTGCATCAAGGGCGTGTGAACCGGCACGCTCACCGGAAGCGGAATCGCTTTCTTGCAGCCCTTCGATTTCGCAATTTCGATCGCTCGTTCGACCGCCGCCTTCTCGCCCGCAATAACGACCTGACCGGGGGAGTTGAAATTCGCCGCGGCAACCACACCCGCAGACGCGGCTTCCTGGCACACAGCCCTCACGATGTCTGCCGAAAGGCCCAGTAACGCGGCAACCAACCCTGTCCCCGGCGGCACGGCTTCGGCCATATACCGTCCGCGCTTTTGTACCAAAGCTACCGTATCCCGAAACGATAGGCCACCGGCGGCAAACACCGCTGAATATTCTCCGAGACTATGCCCGGCGACGGCCAGCGGGGTCAGTCCGGCCGGTTCCAAGGCCTTCAGGGCCGCTGCACTGCTCACCAGCAAGGCCGGCTGAGTATGTTCCGTAAGATTCAGTCGTTCGACCGGCCCCTCGAAACACAGCTGGGCCACATCGTAGCCAAGAATAGACGAGGCTTCTTCATACACCGCTCTCACGGCCGGGAACGCCTCATACAGCCCGCGTCCCATCCCGACTGATTGCGACCCCTGTCCGGGGAATAAAAATCCGATGGCTGAAGCAGTCATAGCCGCGTAAGGTATCGTAGAAACCATGCTCAATGTCAACGGGAAAACGCCGAACCCATTCGCCACAGCCGGGCTTCAGTTCCGGCTATCGACCGGTGGCCGCACCCTCACCAGCGAATCAGCGTCGACGCCCATGTCAGGCCTGCGCCGAATGCCCCGAACATCACCAATTGTCCGTCTTTGACCCGTCCGTCCCGCACCGCTTCGTCCAACGCGATCGGAATGGAAGCCGCCGACGTGTTGCCGTACCGATCCATATTCAAGACGACCTTTTCCAACGGAAGCCCGAGACGATCGGTCACCGCTTTGATAATGCGCAGGTTCGCCTGATGGGGAATATACACGTCAAGATCATCGACAGACAGCTGGTGCGCCGCGAGCGTTTCGCGAGCCACTTCCTCCAGGGTCCGTACCGCAACCTTGAACGTTTCGTTCCCCTTCATCTTGATGTACTGTGACCGTTCGCCCACCATCGCTTCAGAAGGAGGAATCCGCGTCCCGCCCCCAGGGACCACGATCAAATCCGACAAACTGCCGTCCGAATGGAGGTGGGTGGAGAGGATTCCGCGTTCTCCCTCGGCAGCGCTCACCACTGCAGCGCCGGCGCCATCTCCGAATAAAATGCAGGTATTCCGGTCCGTCCAATCCGTAATCGTGGACATCACTTCTGACCCCACGACCAGGACATGGCGCATCCCGGTTCGAACATAGGCATCAGCGACCCCTAACGCATAGACGAATCCGCAACAGGCCGCAGCGATGTCGCAGGCTGCCGCTCGAGTCGCACCCAGACGGTGCTGAAGCAGACAGGCAGTCGACGGCAAGGGCATGTCGCCCGTGCAGGTGGCCAGGAGAATGAGATCAAGGTCACTACCAGACAGGCCAGCGGCTTTTAAGGCACGCTCGGCAGCAATGAGAGCTAAGTCCGAACAGGCCTGTCCCTGAGCTGCAATGCGTCGTTCACGGATCCCGGTGCGCTCGCGAATCCATTCATCCGAGGTCGCCACCAGCTGTTCCAGATCACTATTCGTCATCGCCCGCTCGGGGGCATAGGAGCCGGTGCCTGTGATCCGCGCCCGTATCACGCTTGTTTATCCTCCAGACGCTCGCCTTGATGCCGCCTCAGGCTCTCTTCGATGTCGCGCTGAATCAACTCATCCAAACGGGTTTCAGCCAAGCCCTTCGCTCGTCGAATCGCATTCTTGATGGCCTTGGCCGACGAGCGGCCATGGCAGATCATGGTCGTCCCGTTCACTCCCAGCAACGGCGCCCCGCCGAATTCTGCATAGTCGATTTTTCGCTTCAAATTCAGCAGCGGCTTGGCGATCAGGGGGTAGGCCAACCGTCCGAGCCATGAACCGGAGAGTTCCTTCATCAGCAATTTCTTGATGACATCCGCGACGCCTTCCGAGATCTTGAGGGCCACATTGCCGATGAACCCGTCGCATACCACCACATCCGCACTTCCGCTGTAGACTTCGCGTCCCTCAATGTTCCCGATAAAATTTAACGGGCTGGCTTTTAACAGCTTGAAGGCTTCCTTGGTGACTTCATTCCCTTTGCTGTCTTCCTCTCCAATGCTCAAGAGGCCGACGCGCGGATTCGGCTTGGCATACACATGCCGGGCAAATTCATTACCCATCAAGGCAAATTGCTCGAGATGCTGCGCCGAACAATCGACATTGGCACCCACATCGAGCATCACCGCGCTCCCCGTCAACGTGGGCAACATTGTGGCAATCGCCGGCCGCTCAACACCCTTGATCAATCCGAGGATGAAAAATGACGCCACCATGCTCGCGCCGGTATTGCCGGGACTGACCACGGCATCAGCCTCACCGGATTTCACGAGTTCCGTTGCCACCCAGATGGACGAGTCCCGCTTCTTTCTGGCCACGGCAGCAGGAGACTCGTGCATCTCCACCACCTGTGGCGCGTGCCGGATCGTGATTCGGCTGTCGTTGCAATTGAGTTTGCGGCACGCGGCGGTCAGCTCGTCTTCCTTACCGACCAGAATGATGCCGACACCCAGTTCCTGCGCGGCTTGCATCGCGCCTTCAATGACCGGGGCCGGTCCGTGGTCTCCGCCCATCGCATCGACGGCAATCTTCATGTGCGGTTAGCGGTCCACGGATAGAGAAGTGAAGAGTCGTGCAGAGACGCCCTGCCGGCTAGGACCTGAATGGCCTCACGCATGACATAGCGTCGGATCGTGATCACGGTGGGCAATTGTACCCGAATCACGTCGAAAAAATAAAACGCGACTAGGATTCCTCGACGACGATGACGGCCTTGCCTTTGTAGGTTCCGCAATTCATGCACGTATAGTGCGGCAGCTTCAACTCGTGGCACTGCGGACAGAGCGAAAACCCTGGGGGGACCAGTCGGGTCTTCGCCGTTCGCCGCATGTCGCGCCGGGATCGTGAATGTTTGTGTTTTGGATTTGGCATGACGACTCCTTCAACGGGCACATGACCCGGTTAACAAACTATGCGTTTTCACCTTTGGACCCGCGCCCTCGCAACACACGGAACGGACTCGCCGCCTGCGCCGGAGGACAGTCGCATCGGCGCTCATTGAGATTCTGTCCGCACTGAGGACAGAGCCCCGGGCAATCCTCGCGACAGACCGGCTGCATCGGAGCGGCCAGAATCACCTGCTCGCGCAGCATCGGAACCAGATCAAGGTGATCGCCTTGATACCAATACAGTTCATCCTCTTCGTCCGCCTCTTCCTCCGGCTCAACCGGTTGAACTCCGCGTCTGGCATTTCGTCGCCCCTGCTCAACCGGGGCCGATTTCGCTACCCCACTGACCTGCGGAAGATATTCCGCATAGAGGGAGACCAGGAGCGGATCGGCATATTCCGCGAGACAACGAACGCATTGACGGATGGCGGTACCTTCCAACGTGCCCGTGACCGAGATCCGCCCCTCTTGCTGCGAAAGATCAAGCTGAACCGCCAGCGGGCCGTCAAACTTATCTTCCGGCTCATCCAAGCCCAGCTGGGGCCCTGAAGCCGAACACGACAGGGGCAGGCCTTCCGGACCGATATCAACAATAGCTGGGTTGAGCATATCCATGGGCACCGTCATGACGAGACGATCCGCCCCCGCATCAATAGGGAGACAGGCTGCCCGGCCACGTGACGCAACACTTACCAAAACCTATCCCTGCCCTATCGTTCTTCGGCGAAACTCACCAACGCGATCTGGCGAGCCCGCTTCACCGCAACCGTCAACACCCGCTGATGCTGCAAACAATTGCCGGAAATGCGACGGGGAACGATACGTCCACGCTCAGTCAGAAAATTCCGCAACAGGCCGACATCCTTGAAATCAATCGGGGCCTTGTCCACGCAAAACCGGCAGGGCTTGCGGCGCTGAAAAAACCGACCACCGCCCCCTCCGCTGTTTCCACGATCTCCTCGTTCCATGATCGCCTCCGTCTCCTACAACTGTTCGTCTTCGTATGAAGGTGGTTCGTCGTGCAGGCCGCCGCTTTCTGCTCCGGCTTCGCCCCGCTTCGGCAAAAAGGTCACGCCTTGCGCCACGACTTCGTGTTTGCTACGTTTCTGGCCGTCTTCCGTCTCCCAGCGGCGCTGTTGAAGGCGCCCATCGATAATCACCCCGTTGCCCTTGCTCAGATACTGCCCGCAGTGTTCTGCTTGCTTGCCGAACACCACGATATCGATGAAGCAGACTTCTTCCTTGAGTTCATCGCCCTGCTTGAAGCGCCGGCTGGTCGCCAAGCCGAAGCTGGCAACCGGCGTCCCGCTGGGGGTATACCGAAGCTCGGGATTCCGGGTCAAATTACCGACCAGGATGACTTTATTGAACCCCGCCAACGGTCGCTCCTTGTGCGGCTGGTGCTGCCACAGGCGCGCCCCTGGGCGGAGCAGGCTCTTGCTCTAACTTCACAGTGAGAAACTTGATGATTGAATCCTCAAGCCGATACGCACGCTCAAGGTCGGCAATCGTCGTACCGGGGCCCTGAAAATAAAAATAGACGTAGGTACCCTTCCGCTCACGCTTGATTTCATAGGCGAGCTTCTTGCGGCCCCAATTTTCGGCCCGCACGAGGGTGGCGCCGTTCTTCGTGACGGTGCCCTTCATTTTTTCAATCAACGCGGTCGTTTCTTCGTCGCTTAAAGTCGGACGAATAATGAACAGGGACTCGTAGAGCTCCATGCAGATTCCTCCTGGACATTGGCCCCCATCAAAGACGGGAGCGAGGTGTAGGCATGCCGGATCAGCCGACATGAGCTGGGCAAATTACCACAGGATTTTTGAACCTGTCAACAACCTAACTCGCCCGACGTCTTGCTCGAAGCAGAGACCGGGCCCCCCAGTGAGCAGGCGACCGCCCCAGCTTGATCGATTGCGACAGACGGCGCCCCGTTCTTGTCCCAAGACCTCTTAATATTTCTTTCTGAATTGCGGGGGCGCATGAGGTGGCGGAACCGGACGTGCTCCGGACATACTTGACGGCGGACGCGCGGCGCCAAATCCCCCATAACCACCGTACCAGCCAAATCCCAAAGGACCGTAGGGTCCAGCATAGTACCCCAGCGGCCCGCCCCAATACCCGGCCCCGTATCCAAGGCCATATCCGTAACCGGGGCCAGGCCAATAAGAATAGTTTTGGGCGCCCGCATAACCAGGATCGAGCATGAAGTCCTGCTGGGCGAGCCGTTGCGTTTGATGCACGGACTGGGCGCAGGCCGGCATCAACGCTACCGCACAGAACGCCAGCGCGCAGGCGCGTAAGCGCCTACTGACTCCATGCCGATGGACAATTCGTCTACGCATCGCGTCGATGACCTCTTCGGATCAATACTTCTTTTGAAACTGGGGCGGCGCGTTGTCCGGCGGAGTCGGGCGAGGTGCCGGCGCACCTGTCGATTGATGACTGCCGCCGTACCCGCCTCCGTACCAGCCGTAGCCGGGACCATAGTACCCAAAGGGATTCCACCAATATCCTGCGCCTCCGTACGCTGGTCCGTCGGTATACCCGGCATTCGACCGGTGGCTCCATGCGGTGTGCCGCTGCCCCTGATGCAATGACTCTGCGCATCCCGCCGTGACCAGCAGAATGCTCCCGAGAAAGAACCAGACCATGGATCGCGTCATGGCAAGCCTCTTAAAAGTGATAGGACAGGCCCATGAATAACTGGTGGGCTCGATAAGTCCCGTCGAATCCACCCACCGGCCCGAACGCACCGCCAAAGCGAAACGTCGAATCGGTGTACTTATATTCAGTAAACAGCGCCACCTTGGGCGTGACAAATGCCCGGATCCCGACCAGCACATTCGCGCCAAGCGACACCTGGGTATCACTCTCCGTCGTTGCAGATCGGCCGAGATGCGCCACCAGCAGGGCCGGCCCGGCCCCGAGATAGGGTTGCCAGGTCACACCCGGATAACGCAGCAAGACACTGGGGCCGATGTTGGTCACGGAGAGATGAATACCCGGGATGTCGTCGAGATTCTTGATGTGCGGCGTGCTGTGGGAGACATCCAATTCGATTCCCAGGATCCCGTGATTGGGAAACAGACCCACTTTCCCGCCGAACGCGGGACTGGTTTTTAGATTGAAATTAGGCGCTTCCAGACCGGCGAGGGAACCGCTGCCTCGAACATTGCGGATAGGATCGGCGAAGTTCACCCCCAACTGAGCGGCCGCATACCATTCGGCCTTGGACGCGAGAGGAGCGAGGAGGAGTACTGACAAGCACAATGCGACTGAAAACCCGCTGCGCACATAACGTGTCCATACCATGGTGACATACTCCATGGGCGAGGCCTGACATCATCATAACAGGCACTCAGCGCAGAGGACTGGACAACTTTGCTGTTCTGACTTCCGTGATGTCGAATCACACGTACGGTAAGGTCGTGGTACCCAGGCGAGAGACAGGATCCATGCAGAATAGGTCGATTCGATTCAGCAACACTGCCGCGCAAGCGGAAGAAAGCCCTCCTGACTGCTACGGCTCGTTCCGCGCAGAGGAGTTATAGAGCATGTACAACGCAATGCCACCCGCGACGGCAATCGCAATCCCCGCCAGCGCGCGGGTGCCGAAGCTCAGCGGGCCGAGAAAAAACTCCGCTGCCCGAGGCAAGGCCACCGTGGCGAGCAGGACCAACGCCAAAGCAATCAGGTGGACTCGAAGGTAAATGGGTTCGCCGGGTTTGCGCATACGCCTGAGTATTTCAGCACGACCGCAGTGTACGAAGTCTGCGACCATTATTCCAGTCTGAACAAGGGCATGCAGACGCGCACCAGCGCAGTCAGTCCTGGATAAGGTGCTTGGTCTCCTCGAGATGTTTATTCAGATAGGGCATGAACGGCGTTCCACCTGTGCCCACTGAAGTCGGATTACTCGCATGCGACTGGTGTTGGCGAAAGATATACCGCTCGGCATAGCCGACATGAATGTCGCGGAATTGGGCAAGCAAGTCCACACAGGCACAGAATGCATTCCATAGTCGGGGATTCGTCGTCTTACGATCCCGAGCGTACCCAGCGAGCAATGGGCGCTGCCGCCCATCCACACACGCCTCCAGCGCAGACACAAATGCGCGATGGCGCGGCGGCATATAGTCACGCATCTCCACCAGATATTGCGTCAGCGGATCGTCGGCATGGAGCACGCCAAGGCCGGCATCCAACGCCGGCACAATGGAACTTTGCGATCCGGTTTCTCCGCGAAATTGTTGCGGGCGTTCGGCATAGTCCGTGACCCCTTCGTACGTCACCCCCTGTGGCAATGCCGGACTATTTTTCCATCCATGGATATAGGGTCGCACGCGACTGTAATAGATGTAGGGGTCGCAACGTTCCGGCATACGAAGCAGCGTTTCCCGCATCGCCTCTTGCGCGGCTGCGAGCGCGTGTAAGCCGGCCAACACGGCTTCCGCATCATCCGCCTGCGCGGCATTCAGCGCGTGAACCAATCCCTGCAACCCCGGCCCGGCCTTCGCCTCAATATCGATGTGGATCAGCACAAACCATTCCTCATCGAGCCCGCCGAGGAAATTCTGCAGGAGCACAATGTTTCCCAGGTCAATAGGCTTATGCACATCGAGCCGACGCCAGTTGTGTAAGGCATAGGAGGCGTACGAAAGCACGGGCGGACGGCCGAGCTGCTGCGCAATGCGGTACCAGGGCACGGCAATGCTGGCCGGCAATCTGTCCGCCGGATGGTCCGGGTCCTCCCAGACATAGGCATGGCCGGCAAACGACAGCGTCCGCATGGCGGAACGGAAGACGTCGAGCCCCCAATCGTCCGCCACCGCGCCCATGATCTCCAATCGATCCTGAATAAACTGACGGAAATGTCGGGCGGCGAGAAACTTCGGTAACTCCGTCCCGATCTGATTGACGATCGGCTCGTCAGGAAGATGCTCCAAGGGGTCTGTCGCAGGAAGAAAGCCGCGCTCAGGAGAAAGGTCAAACGCAGCGAGTGAGAGAGGCAATTGAACTGGCATCGTCAGAATTTCTCCCAAAGTGACGGGAATACTTCACTCTACCATAGGGAGAGAGATGACTGCTGCCGACTTGAGGAGCCCGCAGGGACCGCGCCATCATAGGACCACGCCCGGCGAATGTACGCCTCATCGAAAGAACTGGCTCATTGGGGGGACGACGAAAGATCCGGACAGGTGAGAGGAGACTTATCGCGACCTACTTGTCGTCGAGTTTTTCCCGCACGTTGAACTGGTTCATCGCCGTGGCGACATCGCGATTCAAGAGCAACTCCAAGGCATCGACGGCCCGGTCAAGACAGGGGACATACAGAGCTCGCTCCTCAGGTGAGACAGGCTCCAGCACATAGTCCGCGGAATCTTGCCGCGGAGCCGGGCGCCCCACTCCAACCTTCAAGCGGACGAACTTGGACGTGCCCAAGGCTTCGATGATCGACTTGAGACCATTGTGCCCGCCACTGCCGCCGTCCTGCCTGATCCGCAATCGACCTGGATCAAGATCCAGATCGTCATGCACGACGACTAAGGACTCGGGCGTCAGACCTAGTTCCCGTAGAAGACCTTTGAGGGGGGGACCGCTAAGATTCATCCAGTCGAGCGTTTGGGCCAACTCGACAAGTTTGGAACCGGCGCGACCCGAGCCTCGCTGGGCCGCGCCCTTCCTGGTGAGACGTATCGACCACCGTGCCGCCGCCCGTTCGATCACCCAGCAGCCGATATTGTGCCGCGTCTCGGCATACTCGGCTCCGGGATTTCCCAATCCAACAAGGAGGCGCAACGGGACTACTTCTTCTTCTCTGCTTCCTTCTTGGCTGGAGCCGCCCCCGCCTTAGGCGCCGCCCCTGCCTTGGCATCACCCGCCTTGCCGGCTTCCGCACCAGCCGCACCTTCAGCCGCCGCTTTCCCCTTGGCTGCCACTTCCGGTTCCTTGGCGCCTTCAGCTCCGGCTGCTCCGGTGGCAAGCAAGGATTCCAGCTTGGCATCGGTCATCGGTGCCGCCACGCTCACGACCATGTGGTCGGGATCATCCAGGAAGCGCAAGCCTTCCGTCTTCGGAATATCCTTGAGATGGATACCCTCATTGATCTGCAATTGCGACGCATCGACGGCGATGAAATCCGGCAACACCGACGGAAGACATTCGACATGCAATTCGCGCAAGGCCTGATGTAGCACACCGCCCTCTTTCAATCCCAAGGGCTGACCGCCGGTCAAATGGATCGGCACCTTTACGCGGATCGGCTTATCCATCGCGACTTCGAAGAAATCTGCATGCAGCACGCTGCTGGTGATCGGATCCACCTGGAAGTCTCGCAACAGAGCCGTCCGGTTGGGTTTGCTTTTCGCCCCGTTGATCGTGAGGGAGATGAGCGCCGTGGATCCGGCCTGAGACCGCAAAATTTTGACCAGTTCATCCGGCTTGACGGACAGCAGGAGACATTCCCCCTGCCCATACAGCACCGCCGGCACGCGACCGGCCCGACGAAGTTGACGCGCTGGGCCTTTGCCTCCACCTTCTCTGCTCTCAACGGTTAACTCGAATTTCATGATGCTCCTCCTCGACCTGTCGCTCCACGCGGACGGCCTACACGAATAACGAACTCACTGATTCATCCTCATGGATACGTCTGATGGCTTCACCGAATAGCGGTGCCACAGACAACAATTTCAACTTCGGACACGTCAACTCTTTGCCGCGCAAGGGAATCGAATCGGTCACCAACACGTCCGTCAGTCCCGATTGTTGGAGACGCTCCAATGCGGGCCCCGACAAGACTCCGTGGGAGCAACCGGCCCACACCTCTCGCGCGCCTTTCTCCAGACACGCTTGAGCCCCCTGCACAATCGTACCGGCAGTATCGATCATATCGTCGAGAAGCAGGGCGCTCTTCCCCTGCACATCACCGATAATATTCATGACCTGGGCCTGATTCGGCCCTTCCCGTCGTTTATCGATAATGGCGAGATTGGCCTGAAGACGTTTCGCAAAGGCTCGGGCCCGTTCCACGCCGCCGGCATCAGGCGATACGACTACTAAATCTTCGATCCTGCGCTTGGTGATGTAATCCAACAGCACCGGCAATGCGTAGAGATTATCCACGGGAATATTGAAAAACCCCTGAATCTGGCTGGCATGGAGATCCATCGTCAGCACTCGGTCGGCACCGGCGGTGGAAATCAGGTCTGCCACCAATTTGGCAGAGATCGGCACGCGCGGCTGATCCTTACGATCCTGCCGGGCATACCCGAAATACGGGATGACGGCGGTAATGCGATTGGCAGACGAACGCTTGAGGGCATCGATCATGATGAGCATTTCCATGATCGAATCATTGACCGGCGCACAACAGGACTGGATAAGGAACACGTCCGCCCCGCGCACATTCTCTTCTATGCGTACCCGAATTTCTCCATCACTAAACGAGGAGACGGTGGCTGCCCCGATGGGCAAGTCGAGATACGTCCCGATCGCGCGCGCAAGCGCAGGATTGGCGTTGCCCGAAAAGAGCTTCAATTCCCTGTTCATTCCACCCCTTCGATGCGGTACGTGGTGATGCCGATGCTGTTACGGTACGTATCGAGTTCGTCTAGAACGGTGGGCACGGAACGGACCCGCTATTAATCCCGCCGACCTGGCACTGTCAGGACAAGAGGACGCCTACCGAAGCTCAGCACATTAACGAAAAGCCTGCGAAGTTGTCAACAATCTGTGGCTGGC
>DAONAB010000039.1:0-2172 GCA_035400805.1 Nitrospira sp.
TATGAGCTTTTTAGAGCGTCAGCTGGATGCAAATATTCTGACGACGAATCTCGATGCGTTTGTCGGCTGGGCGCGCAAGTCGTCCTTGTGGCCGATGACCTTCGGGCTGGCCTGTTGCGCCATTGAAATGATCGCCAGCGTGTCCTCGCGCTATGACATCGATCGGTTCGGCGCCGGCGTGTTCCGTGCCTCGCCCCGCCAATCCGATCTCATGATCGTAGCCGGGACGGTATCCCGCAAGATGGCTCCGGTCATTCGTCGCATTTACGACCAGATGGCTGAGCCGCGGTATGTCATTTCCATGGGTTCCTGCGCGACCTCAGGCAACCACTACAACAGTTATGCCGTGGTGCAGGGCGTCGACCAGATTGTTCCCGTCGACGTGTATATTGCCGGATGCCCGCCTCGACCGGAGGCCTTGATCGACGGACTCTTAAAATTGCAGCAAAAAATTCAACGCGAAAAGATTTTCGTAAAATAGTCCGCGCTCCTCACGATGCAACCGCTGCTTGAACGACTCATGACCACCTTTCCCGACGCCGTCCGCGGCGTGGAAGTGGATGCCGCCCGAAACGAAGTGACGGCCCGTGTGGCTGCCGCGCGGATCGTCGACGTCGCGCGCTGGCTGCACGACACGCCGGAAGCGGCGTTCGATCACATCACCGATATCTGCTCGGTCGACTACCCGAACGATACGGAGCGGTTTGAGGTCATTTATCAGCTGTTGTCGCTCGCGCATCGGCGACGCATCAGACTCAAAGCGCGCATCACCGAAGAGCATCCGGAAATCGCCTCCGTGACCGGCATTTGGAAGGGCGCAGATTTCATGGAGCGCGAAGTCTACGACCTGATGGGCATCACGTTCGTGGGGCACCCGGACCTCCGGCGCATTCTCCTGCCGGAAGATTACGGAGAAGGCCATCCGTTGCGAAAGGACTTTCCCGCTGAAGGGCGAGGCTGGCGCAGCGAGTTTCCGTTCATTCCCCGGTTGGATGAGGCGCCTGAAGAACAGTCGGAGGGTGAAATTCCCGAATCCGAAAAGCAGGTCTATCGGGCGGCTGAACAGCCGACCGGCACCCGCCGGCGGGAAGAACTCCTGCTGAATATGGGCCCCCAGCATCCCAGCACGCACGGTGTGCTGCGGGTCGTCCTAGAGCTGGACGGCGAACGCATCGTGAAAGCCACTCCCGATCTGGGCTATCTCCATCGCGGCGTCGAAAAGCTGGCGGAAGGCCTCCACTACATGCAGGTCATCCCCCACACCGACCGGCTCGATTATGTCTGCGCGATGACGAATAACTACGCGTATGTGCGCGCGGTGGAAAAGCTGCTGGATATCACGGTGCCGGAACGGGCGGAGTATGTCCGTACCATCGTCGCCGAGATGCAGCGCATCGTCGGCCATCTGTTCTGGCTCGGCACCCAGGCACTGGACATCGGCGCCATGACCGTCTTTTTCTGGACGTTTCGCGAACGCGAAATCCTCCTCGACATGTTCGAGAAGTTGTGCGGCGCGCGCCTGACGCTGAATTATTACCGCATCGGCGGAGTGGACAGCGATTTTACGCCCGATCTGGTCGCGCGTCTGAAGGCCTTCCTCCACACCTTTCCGGACAAGGTCAATGAATACAATCAGCTGCTGATGTCCAATCGCATCTGGGTCGGCCGAACGAAAGACATTGCGGTGATCTCGGCCGAAGACGCCATCAATTTCGGCCTCACCGGCCCCACGCTACGCGGGTCGGGCGTCGATTACGACATCCGCAAATATGAGCCCTACGGCGCCTACGACAAGGTCGAATGGGAAGTGCCCGTCGGCAAACGCGGCGATACGTACGACCGCTACTGGGTCCGCATGGAAGAAATGCGGCAAAGTGCCCGGATCATCGCTCAGTGCCTCGATCAGATGCCGGAAGGCCCGATCATGGCGGATGTGCCGCATGTGATTCCGCCGCCCAAGGCGAACGTCATGCGCGACATGGAGAGCTTGATTCACCACTTTATTATTTTCACCCAGGGTTTCAAGCCGCCGAAGGGCGAAACCTATTGCGGCACCGAAGTCCCGAAAGGCGAGCTCGGATTTTTCCTCGTCAGCGATGGCAGCCCTCGGCCCTATCGGTTGAAGATTCGCGCCCCTTCGTTCATTCACATGGGCGCATTCGACCATATGGC
>DAONAB010000039.1:2272-15502 GCA_035400805.1 Nitrospira sp.
GAAATCGACGAGATCCTTTCTCGTTATCCGGTGAAGCGGTCCGCGCTCTTGCCCCTGCTCTACCTGGCGCAGCGCGAAGAGGGCTATGTCACCGAGGCCGCCATGCAGGAAATCGCGGGGATCTTGAAGCTGACCCCGCCGCAAGTGTATGAGACGGCCACGTTTTACACGATGCTGAACCTGAAGCCGGTGGGAAAGTTCCACCTGCAGGTCTGCAAATCCTTGATGTGTGCTCTGGTCGGCTCGGATACGGTCATCGGGTGGATCGGCACGAAGCTCGGCATCAAGCCGGGCGAAACGACCAAGGACAAACTGTTCACCCTTAGTATCGTCGAATGCCTGGCCGCTTGCGGGACGGGGCCGATGATGCAGGTGAATGACGACTATTACGAGCGCTTGACGGAAGAGAAATTGGATCGCATTTTGGCGGATTTGCGGCAGACGGGGACTTCCTCGCTGAAGACCGGTCCGTTCATGTGGCCGGAGCCGGCCACCGCACAATCAGGGGCGTAGTGACCCTCGCGGTCACGCGATGCCCGGAGGAGACTGCTCGCGTGTCACGTTCCATGAGACGACCTGTATGAAAACGTACGAACCGATTCTGCTCAAGAACATGATGCAGCCTGGATATACCGGCTCATTGGCGGAGTATGAACGCGCGGGCGGATACCAGGCGCTGCGAAAGGTGCTGGGGAAAGTTGCTCCCGCCGAGGTGACCGCCGTCGTGATGAAGTCCGGCTTGCGCGGACGCGGTGGAGCCGGATTCCCGACCGGGGTGAAATGGGGATTTCTCCCCAAGGATTACCAGGGGCCCCGTTACCTCTGTTGCAACGCCGACGAGAGCGAACCGGGAACGTTCAAGGATCGCCAGCTGATCGAGCGTGACCCGCATCAATTGCTCGAAGGCATGCTGTTGGCCTGCTACGCCATCGGTGCAGCCAGTTCGTACATTTATATTCGCGGTGAGTTTGTCCTGGGTGCCAGAATTCTCGAAGCCGCCATCAAGGACGCGCGCGCAGCCGGGTATGTCGGGAAGAACATTCTCGGCACGGGTGTCTCGATCGACATCTGGGTCCATCGCGGCGCCGGTGCCTACATCTGCGGGGAAGAAACGGCCCTGCTGGAATCGCTCGAAGGCAAACGGGGTCTCCCGCGCGTCAAGCCGCCGTTTCCGGCCACGCACGGCCTCTACAATAAGCCGACGGTCGTGAACAACGTCGAAACCCTCGCCAACCTGCCGCATATCATCAATCGCGGTGCCGAATGGTTTGCCTCCATCGGATCCCCGCCGAAAAGCACCGGCACGCGGGTGTTTTGCGTGAGCGGTCACGTGGCGCGGCCCGGCAACTATGAAGTCCCGATGGGCATTACCTTTCGCGAGTTGATTTACGAGCAGGCCGGCGGCATGCGGTCGGACAAGAAACTGAAGGCTTTCATTCCAGGCGGCGCCTCTGCGCCCTTTCTCACGCCTGATCACTTGGACGTCAAGCTGGATTTTGAATCCGTAGCGCTGGCCGGGTCCATGCTGGGATCGGGCGGCGTGACGGTCATGGAAGAGGGCACCGACATGGTGTGGGCGGCCCTGCGGCTGATGGAATTTTTCTATCACGAGTCCTGCGGCAAGTGCAGTCCCTGCCGGGAAGGCAGCTCCTGGCTTGTCCAGATCATGCGCCGGATCGTCAACAAACGGGGACAGATGGCGGATCTTGAAACCCTGACCGACCTGTGCAAGAACATCGCCGGGCGGACGGTCTGCGCGTTCGGCGACGCCGAAGTGTCTCCGATTTTGAGCACGCTCAAACATTGGCGGCACGAATATGTCACCTATATCCATGCCGCCGAAGCCGCGAACTTGATCCGGCCGGAACCGGCAGGAGCGAAACATTGACGTCTCTCGTTTCACGTTTCACGAATAACGGTCATTATGCCTGATCAAAAACCAGACACCGTCCGGCTCACCATCGACGGCACCACCGTTGCGGTTCCCAAGGGCACGCTCGTGATCGAAGCCGCGCGTCGCGTCGGGGTCATGATCCCGCATTTCTGCTATCACCCCAAATTGAAGCCGGATGCGAACTGCCGCATGTGCCTGGTCGAAGTCGAAAAGATGCCGAAGCTCCAAACCGCTTGCAGCACGCCGGTTGCCGAAGGCATGGCCGTACGGACCGCCACGACTACGGTGGACGATGCCCACAAGTCGGTGCTGGAATTCATATTGGCCAACCATCCGCTCGATTGTCCGGTCTGTGACCAGGGCGGCAAGTGCGACCTGCAAGACTTCTCGCATCAATACACCCCGACCACCAGCCGGTTCACGGAAACCAAACGCATCTTCCAGAAAGAGTACTTCAGCCCGCTCATCGAAACGCAGATGAACCGCTGCGTGCAGTGCTTACGCTGTGTCCGGTATTGCGACGAAATCATGGACGTGAAAGCGCTGGCGCCTGTCGGCCGCGGGACGATGACGGAAATCAAACACTTCGGTCCGCATGCACTCGACTGCGAATTCTGCGGCGGCTGTATCCAGATCTGCCCGGTCGGCGCGATCACGAGCCGGCTGTCGATGTATGAATACCGGCCCTGGATGCTCAAGCGGGCCGATACGATCTGCACCTTCTGCGGCGACGGCTGCCGCATCACGGTCCAGACCAAAGGGAACGAACTCATCGAAGTGAATTCCTCGCACGGCGCCGGCAGGAATAACGGCGATCTCTGCGCCCGCGGTTTCTTCGGCTTCCATGCGAGTACGCACGCCGGCCGCCTGACTCATCCCTTGATTCGCCGCGACGGCGTGTTGGTGCAAGCCACGTGGGAAGATGCACTCGAATATGTCGCTGAACAGGCTCTTCGGGTAAAGCTGGCCAACGGTCCCGATGCATTCGGCGGCCTCGTGAGTTCACGCTGCACCAACGAAGATCTCTATGTATTCCAGAAATTCATGCGGCAGGTGATCGGGACCAATCGGATCGACAGCAGCGCGCGCTACGGCCACGTGAGCGCGGTGCAAGCGATGCGACGCGTGCAAGGCACTCACCGCTGGACCATTGCGTTCGAGGACATTGTGGCCGCCAACGCCTTGCTGCTGGTCGGCACCAACATCACGGAGACCAGCCCCATTACCGGGCTCAAGGTCAAAGAAGCCGTCAAGAAGCGTCAGGCCAGCTTGGTCACGATCGAGTCGCTCGAACCGGCGGTCGACACGTTGAGCAATATCGCGAACCTGGCCACGCAGCATTTCTCTACCCATCCCGAGCAGATCGGCACTCACGTTCTAGGCGTGATCAAGGCCGTCATTGACGGCAACCTGGTGGACGCTGGCCTGACAGAACAAGCACCGGCCTTCGTACAGCAGCTGTCCGCCACTGTGCAGCAGACGTCCTGGGACACACTCGAAACCGTCACCGGCCACAGCCGCGCCCAATGGGCGGAGACCGCCAAGCTTCTGGCCGCTGCCAAACGAGTCGTGATCCTGGTGGGAAACGGCGTCCTGCGCCAGCCCGGCGGAGAAGGAACGACCACGAATCTCCTGGATCTCCTGATCCTGCTGGGCAAACTGAATCAACCCGGTTGTGGACTTGGACCGCTGGCCGAAGAGAACAACGATCAGGGCGCGGTCGAAATGGGCGCCGTGCCGGACTTCCTTCCCGGACCGGCCTCAATCAATGATCAGGCCTCCAGAGATCGTCTTGCATCATTGTGGCGCGAGGAACTCCCTCGCACGCCCGGGATCACGTTGACCGAAATGCTTGCCGCCGCCAATACCGGCTCTCTGAAGGCCATGTTTGTCGTGGGAGAAAATCCGGTTGGCACCTTACCGGCGGCGGCGCGCGCCAAAGAAGCCTTCGCCAAACTGGAACTCCTGGTCTGTCAGGAACTCTTCCTCACCGAGACAGCGGCCATGGCCCACGTGGTGCTCCCCGCCTGCTCCTATATGGAAAAGGACGGCACCTTCACCAATTCCGAAGGGCATGTGCAAGCGGTTCGACAGGCGATCAATCCGGTCGGCGACAGTCGCCCCGATTGGGAAATGCTGTCGGCGATTTCCGTCTTGATGGGGTCGCCGCTTGAATACGGCGATGCGCGGGAGATTTTGAAAGAAATTCGCAGCGTCATTCCCGGCTATGGCTTGTTAGGACCGACACCCACGCCACCCAAGGTGGACCAGGCCGTACTCAGCCGCTATCTCGCAGAAGGCGCCGCGACTGACATGGCCACCCGGTACGCGGTGCGGCAGGCGCCAAAGTCCACGGATAAGACCGTGACGCTGCTGTTCACCCAAACCCTGTTCCACTCAGGCAAGTTGTCGACCCATTCCAAGGGACTCCTGCAACTGCAGCAGGAAGGGTTTCTCTCCATCAATCCGGCGGATGCGGCCAAAGCGGGGCTGGCGGACGGCGACAAAGTGACGGTTTCGAATGCGCGCGCCTCCATCACCACCATCGCAAAGATCCGCGAGCGTGTACCGGCCGGCCTGGTGTGGTTTCCTGAACATTTCGACGGCGAGGCCAAGCAACTCGCTGAATGGATGATTGATCCCCGGACTCAAATCCCCTATTTTAAGCTCGCGCACGTGTCTCTGGCGAAGGTCTCGTAGGACGGGACGAGGAGTATTGCTGTTATGGAAATCGGATTACGACTGGCGGTGTCGTTAGCTCAAATCGCCGCGGTAATGGGAGTGGTGATGCTGACCGTCATGGTCCTGACCCTCGCGGAGCGGAAGGTGCTCGGCTGGATGCAGGATCGCATGGGCCCGATGGAAGTCGGCCCCTACGGCGTGCTGCAACCGATCGCCGACGGTTTGAAACTCTTCTTCAAGGAAGACATCATTCCAGCCGGCGCGAACAAGTTCCTCTTCACGCTGGCGCCCATTCTGGCGCTGGTGCCGGCCATGATCGGATTTGCCGTGATCCCCTTCGGCCCGACCATGACCATCGAGCTGTTCGGCATGCAGATCAAGCCCTTCGTCATCAGCGATATCAACATCGGCATTCTCTATATTCTGGCCTTTGCCTCCATCGGCGCCTACGGCATCATCCTGGGCGGGTGGTCCTCCAACAGCAAGTATTCCCTCCTCGGCGGACTGCGTTCCGCCGCGCAGGTCATCAGTTATGAATTGAACGTCGGTCTTGCGATCGTGGGCGTCATCCTCCTGTCCGGCTCTCTGAGTTTGGTGAAGATCACCGAGGCGCAGGCCGGAGGGTTCTGGAACTGGTTCATCATCGCCATGCCGTTCCCCCAGATTTTCGCCTTCGTGGTGTATGTCATTTCGTCGGTGGCGGAAACGAACCGCGTGCCGTTCGACCTGCCGGAAGCGGAGAGCGAGCTGGTGGCGGGCTTCTTCACCGAATACAGCGGCATGCGCTTCGCGTTTTTCTTCATTGCGGAATACGCGAACATGATCCTCGTCTCCTGCGTCGCGGCGGCGCTGTTTCTGGGCGGCTGGAATGCCCCCTACCCCGGCACCATCCTCGGGCACCTCGGTCTGGATGCCCTGGCCTGGATTGAAAACGTCGTGTGGTTTGCCGCCAAGGTCTACTTCTTCCTGTTCCTGTTCTTCTGGTTGCGGGCCACGCTGCCCCGCCTGCGGTACGACCAGCTCATGCGGTTCGGATGGAAGGTGATGTTGCCGATCGCCCTTGGCAACATCGTGTTGACGGCCATTGCCGCCTATTTCTTCCCGCGGTAACGGAACGAGATGAACGTCGCCATCACGACACAGCCGAAGCGGAAACCGTCGTTCAGCGATTGGCTGAAGACGTTGACCTTCTATGAACTGCTGGTCGGCATGAAGGCCACGCTCAAGCACCTGCTCAACTATAAACCGATCACGCTGCAGTACCCGCACGAGAAACGGCTCCTCCCCGAGAACTATCGCGGAATGCTGGCCTTGTTGCGGTATGACGACGGAACGGAAAAATGCGTCGGCTGCGACCTGTGCGAGGCCGCCTGCCCGTCGCGCGTGATTCGGGTGGTCAGTGGTGAAGTGCCGGGAGAACCCACGAAGCGGTACTCCAAGGAATACTACATGGATATGACGCGATGCCTCTTCTGCGGGCTCTGCGTCGATGCCTGTCCCGTGGATGCCCTGGGCATGACCCGCGAATTCGAGTGGGCCGTGTACGATAAGCGCCAACTCCATCTCAACAAACAGCAGCTGCTCGCGATCGGCGATCGCTCCTATCCCGTCCGGGAAAAGCGCCTTGAGCTGCAGCATCCGAACGTGGCGTTTTTTAACGTGACGTTCAAGCATCTCCCGCAAAAGGAGAACTAGGCTTTCCGCCTCGTCCTCCGTGCTGGCCCCCCACACAGAGACGAATGAGGCAAACAGGCTGCCACCGGGCAGAGAGCCAGGGCAACAGGGGGCAGGGGTTCAGTTGATTCGGACGAGATAACAGACGCATGGATCACATTTTCTTCTTCTATTTTGCTGCAGTGATCGCCACCACTTCCGTGCTGGTCGTCGCCTTGCGCAACCCGGTATACAGCGCGCTGGCCTTGCTGATCATGTTCTTCCATGTGGCGGGGCTGTACGTCACGCTCCACGCGGAATTCCTGGCCGCAGTCCAAATCGTCGTCTACGCCGGTGCCATCCTGGTGCTCTATCTGTTTGTGGTCATGCTCCTGAGCATCAAATCTGAAGAGCGCTATCACAACCAACTTCCCGTGGCAGGGCTTCTGGGCGTGATGTTGTGCACGGAAGTGATCCTGTTGCTGATTCAATCACGGACGGCTACCTCGGCCCAGGCGATCCCCGCAGATGCCGTCACAGGAGCAGGCAATACGGAAATGGTCGGGGAAGCCTTGTATTCGACCTATTTGTTTCCGTTTGAAGTCGCCTCGTTGATCCTGCTGGTCGCGATGATCGGGGCCATTATTCTGGCGAAAAAAGATCTCAACGAACACGTGCAGCAATAACCGGTACTGTCATGACTGTTCCCTTATCGTATTATCTGGTCCTGAGCGGGTTTGTGTTTCTCACCGGCGTGGTGGGCGTCCTCATCCGGCGGAACATCATCGTCATTTTGCTGTCGGTCGAACTGATGCTCAATGCGACGAACATCAACTTCGTTGCCTTTTCAGAATATTTTCACAATGTCGCGGGACAGGTCTTCGTGTTTTTCGCCCTGACTGTGGCGGCGGCGGAAGTGGCGGTGGGCCTCGCCATTATTATCGCCCTTCACCGGACCAATTCCTCGATCTATATCGACGATCTCAATTTGTTGAAACGATAGGCTGACCGCACGAACCATGCTGTATGCGCTGATTCCATTCCTTCCCCTGTTCTCCTTCCTGGTCGTCGGCATCGGCGAACAATGGATCAAGGACCGCGCGCATCTGGTGGCCGTTCCCGCTATGGTGGGCTCGTTCCTGCTGTCCCTGATGGCCTTGCATGACGTCGCCACCGGCCAGACCATCAATGTACCCCTCTATACCTGGCTGACCTCAGGCACGCTCGATATTCACATCGGCATTTCCATCGATCGCCTGACCGCCGTCATGCTGATCCTGGTCACGACCGTCAGCACGCTGGTGCACATCTATACGATCGGCTACATGCACGGCGAACCTGGATATGCCCGCTTCTTCGCGTATATCGCCCTCTTCACCTTCTCGATGCTGATGCTGGTGATGGCGGACAATCTCTTGCAGTTGTTCGTGTTCTGGGAAGCGGTGGGACTCTGTTCCTACCTGCTGATCGGGCACTGGTACGACCGGGCGAGCGCCTGCGCTGCCGCAACCAAGGCCTTCCTCGTCAACCGCGTCGGCGACTTCGGGTTTATCCTCGGTCTGTTCCTCGTCTGGTACTCCTTCGGCTCACTCGACTATGCCGCGGTGTTTGCTCAAGCAGGACAACTGGCGTCCAAGACCACGAACCTCCTCGGCCCGTTCGGCGGCACCTGGGATGTGTCGGTCATGACCATGATCTGTCTCCTGCTCTTCATCGGAGCGATCGGCAAATCTGCGCAAGTTCCGCTGCATGTCTGGCTTCCGGATGCGATGGAAGGCCCCACGCCGATTTCGGCCTTGATCCATGCCGCCACCATGGTCACGGCAGGCGTCTTCATGGTCGCACGATTGGCCCCGCTGTATAACCTGTCGCCCACGGCCATGACGGTGGTCGCACTGGTCGGCGCGCTCACGATGATGCTGGGCGCCACCATTGCCCTGACCCAAACGGACATCAAACGCGTGGTCGCCTATTCGACCATGAGCCAGCTGGGATACATGGTCATGGCCTGCGGCCTGGGCGCGTATAGCGCCGGCATGTATCACCTGCTCACCCATGGTGCGTTCAAGGCGCTTCTGTTTTTGGGCTGCGGCTCGGTCATCATCGCGCTGCATCACGAACAGGACATCCGCCGCATGGGCGGCCTGAAAGACAAACTTCCGGTCACGTATTGGACCTTCCTCGTGGGCTCACTCGCGCTGGCCGGGTTCCCGCTGACCGCCGGGTTCTTCAGCAAGGATGATCTGCTGGTCTCCTCCTGGTCGGCCGGTCCTCTGGGCCAGGTCCTGACCATGTGCGGGTTGATCACGGCCGGATTGACCGCCTTCTATAGTTTCCGGCTCGTGTTCGTCACCTTCTGGGGTAAATCCCGCGTCGATCCGCACCATGCAGGGCATGTTCACGAACCGTCGACGACGATGACGGCGCCGTTGATGGTGCTGGCCGTACTGAGTATTGTCGCCGGCTACCTGGGAATTCCGGCGTTTCTGGAACCGGTCTTTCATGGCGAAGGCGCAGGTGCCCATCATGAAGGAAGCGCAGCCTTGGTCATCATGGCGCTGGCCACACTGATGGGGCTGACGGGCATCGGCACGGCCTATTACCTGTACGTGCTGAATCCCGGCCTGCCGGATCGCCTCGCGCAGCAGTGGCGCGCGGCATATGAGTTATCTCTGCACAAATGGTATATCGATGAAGCCTATGACCGCTCCTTCGTCCGTCCGACGCTGTCGGCCGCCCAGGGATTGTGGAAACATGTCGATGTAGCCATCATCGACGGGGCCGTCAACGGCGTTGCCCGGGCGATTGCCTGGGGTGGCTGGTTGATCCGGCTGACACAGAGCGGGCAAACCCAACATTACGCGCTCGGCATGACCCTTGGCGCCGTGGTCATCCTCACGGTGTATTTGCTGCTGTAGTGAGAAGCGCGAGTGGACACCTTCACGACCGATAAGCCGTCTTACGTTTCACCTGTGGAGTAGATTTCGTGACCTCGTTCCCCTGGTTAAGCCTGATCGTATTCTTCCCGCTGATCGGGGCCGTGCTCTGCTTCCTGGTCAAGGCCGAGTCGTCCCGCTGGCTGGCGCTCGGCTTCACCATCGGCAACTTCTTCCTGTCCTTGCCGCTCTGGTGGTTATTCGACAGTTCCACCGCCACCATGCAATTCGTGGAACGGGCGTCCTGGATCAGTTCTCCGCCGATCAACTATAGCCTCGGCATGGACGGCATCAGCTTTCCGCTGGTGCTCATGACCACCTTCCTCATGCCGTTCTGCGTGACCGTGTCCTGGACTGCGATCGAGAAGAGCGTGCCGCTGTTTATGGCCATGCTCCTGATCATGGAATCGGCGATGGTGGGCGTATTCGTGGCGCTGGACTTCGTGCTGTTCTACGTATTCTGGGAAGTCATGTTGATTCCGATGTATCTGCTCATCGGCGTCTGGGGCGGCCCCAATCGCTTGTATGCCGCCATCAAATTTTTCCTCTACACGTTGGCGGGCAGCTTGCTTCTCCTGGTCGCGATCCTCGCGCTCTACTTCCAGGGCGGGCATACCTTCGACATTCTTGAACTCAGCCGCGGGACCTATGGCGCGTCGCTCCAGATGTGGCTGTTCCTGGCCTTCTTCGCCGCCTTCGCAGTCAAGGTGCCGATGTTTCCGTTCCATACCTGGCTGCCGGACGCGCACGTGGAAGCGCCGACCGCCGGCAGCGTCATTCTGGCCAGCGTGTTGCTGAAAATGGGCACCTACGGATTCCTACGCTTCACCTTACCCATGCTTCCCGACGCGACCGCGGCGTTCACCAAACCGATGATCGCCCTGTCGATTGTGGCCATCATCTACGGGGCCTACATGGCCCTGGCGCAGACGGACATCAAGAAGCTGATTGCCTACTCCAGCGTCAGTCACATGGGATTCGTAACGTTGGGCATCTTCGTCCTCAACATCCAGGGCATCGAAGGGGCGGTCATGCAGATGGTCAACCACGGGATCACCACGGGGGGACTGTTCCTCTGTGTGGGCATCGTATATGAACGGACCCATAGCCGTCAGATTCTGGACAATACCGGACTGGCCGGCCCCATGCCGCGTTACGCCATTTTCCTGATGATTTTTGCCCTGTCCTCCTTGGGACTTCCGGGCACCAATAGTTTCGTCGGCGAATTCCTCGTGTTGGCCGGTACGTTCGTCTGGAGTCAGTTCGCCACGGCCTTCGCCGCGCTGGGCGTCATTCTCGCTGCCGCGTATATGCTCTGGCTTATGCAACGGGTGGTGTTCGGTACGCCCGCGCCGGCACATCGCGCCCATCTTCTGGATCTCAATGCCAGAGAGACGGCCACGCTCGTACCCTTAATCGTGCTGGTCTTCGTATTGGGAATTTTCCCGAACCCGCTGTTGAGCCGCATGCATGCCAGCGTGACGAATCTCTTGAACGCACAAAAAGCTCCTGCGTATGCGACTGCGCCTCAGCCACCCTCGATCCCGAACACCGCGGCAACGATGGCGGCCATCACTCCCTCATCTTCTGAACAGGCAACGGCACGATGACCTTTCCACTCCAAGATCTCCTGGCCATTCTTCCCGAACTCATCGTCATCGGCACGGCCTGCCTTATTCTGGCATTGGACCCGATTCTGGCAGCCGACAAAAAAGACGTCCTCGCCTGGCTGACGCTAGGCGCGCTCGCGATGTGCATAGGGCTGACCTCTTCCCATCTGACCGGTCAGAGCTATGCCTTCAGTAATCTGGTCGTGATCGATGCGTACGGCGCTTTCTGGAAACTCTTGTTGTATATCGTCACCGGCCTCACCGTCCTCCTATCCCTCGCCTATCTCAAAGCAGAGCGATTGAGCATCGGGGAATACTACGGCTTTATTCTGCTGGCGTTGGTCGGAATGATGGTCATGGTGTCCGGTGCCGACCTACTCACCATTTATCTCGGCACCGAGTTGATGTCCCTGTCGCTCTATGTCATGGCCGGATTAAAGCGGACGGAAGCCCGTTCGCTGGAGGCTTCAGCCAAGTATTTCGTGCTGGGGGCCTTCTCCTCCGGCGTCTTGCTGTACGGTATTTCCCTGCTGTTCGGTCTGGCCGGCAGCACACGGTTGTCCGTGATCGCGGAGACCATCACCACACAGGGCACCGCCAATCCGATGTTGTCTCTGGCATTGGTGTTATTAGCCGTCGGGTTCGGATTCAAACTGGCGGTTGTGCCGTTTCATATGTGGACCCCGGACGTCTACCAGGGGGCGCCGACCTCGGTCACCGCCTTTATGGCCGTGGCCTCCAAAGCAGCCAGCTTTGGCGCGTTCCTCCGGGTGTTCGTCGAAGGCCTGGGAGGCGCGAGCGCCGACTGGTCAGTCCTGTTTACCATTATTTGTCTCGCCACCTTGGCGTTGGGAAATCTGGTCGCCATCGTACAGACCAGCATCAAACGGATGCTGGCCTACTCCAGTATCGCCCACGCCGGATACGCCCTGATCGGCGTCGTGGTGGCAGCCCGTCACAGCGGCGAAGGGCCCTCCAGCGGATTCGCCAGCGTGTTGCTGTACATCGCGGTGTATTCCTTTATGACCCTCGGAGCCTTTGCCCTGGTCGGGATGTTGCGCAAAGAGGGACAAGAGAGCGAGAACATCGAGGATTACGCCGGCCTGGCCAAACGCGAACCGCTCGCGGCCTTTTTCATGCTGGTGTTTCTCGTCTCGCTGGCCGGCATTCCTCCAACCGCGGGCTTCATCGGCAAGCTGTATATCTTCATGGCCGCGGTGAACGGCGGCATGACGTGGCTGGCCGTCGTCGCAGTGATCTTCGCCGCCATCTCCGCGTTCTACTACTTGCGGATTGTGATGGTCATGTACATGCGCGAGCCCGAGGGATCCGTGACGACTCACTCACGGTTGGAAGCCTCCCCCGCGCTGTCCTTTGTGCTCGCATGCGCCCTTGCCGGCGTGGTGTTTCTCGGTCTCTTCCCGAACGGCCTGTGGTCGTTGGCCACTCATGCGGCACCGTTACTGAAATAGCCTCCGGCGCCAGGTGCATGCCCCCTTATCCGGCGCCTTGATACCCGATGCTCGTGCCGCGGTACCGTGTCCGGCTCTTCTCAACAATCCGAGCCATCCATCGCTCCGCACCGCTCCCGAATCGCGCGGGTCTGCATGATTGAACTCACATTTCTCTCCAACGTGTTCGACACCTTTCGACGCCGAGGCTGTCCCAGCCTGGCGGCCTCGTTGGCGTTCTACTCCATCCTCTCCCTCTTCCCGATGGTGTTCTTGCTGCTGTACGGAATTAGTTTCATCGTCAGCCAGGATGTGATTGGCTATCAGTTCCTGCTCGGCTTTCTCAAAGGATTTCTTCCGAGCATGGGCGAACGCCTCGCCAGAGACATTCGCCGGGTCGCGGAACAGGAAGAGGTGCGTTGGGCGGTCTTTTTGGCCTTCGGATGGTTCAGCGCGCTGGTATTCTATGAGCTGGACTATGCGATGAATACCGTGTTCGGCACGGCCGCCAAGCGGCATCCATTGATTTCCACGCTGGTCGCGGTGGCGTTGATCTGGATGCTGGGATTTTTGACCCTTATCTCCTTCGTCGCGACCCAGGCGATCGAGCTCCTCACGGCCTATGCCCCCCGCTTCCTCGGCATGAATCTGGTGGCGCTCGCGGCCCATGACTTTCTGCTCACTTACACCCTTCCGTTGGTGCTGGCGTTCGCCTCCGTCACCTGTTTGTACCGGTTTCTTCCTCACCAACGGCCGACCTGGCGGGAAGCGACAATCGGTGGCGCGGTGTTTAGTCTCCTCTGGGTCTCCGCCAAGGTGTTCTTTGTCACGTATTTGGAAGATGCGGCGGTCTATACGCAACTGTATGGTTCTCTACTCGAGGTCGTCTTGCTCTTGCTGTGGGTGTACTACTCCTCGGCACTGGTCCTCGTGGGGGCCGTGGTGACCTATGAATGCCAATGCCGGCGCCCGGCCCTGCTCGATGAGTCGGCGACACTCCCCGG
>DAONAB010000040.1:0-2026 GCA_035400805.1 Nitrospira sp.
AAGATACATGGGCAGCTACTTTCCAGCAGCTTCATCGAGGAAAGAAAAAGGTGTCAGGAACCATTTCCGGCGCGTTGCCGTCTGGCACTCCCTCATCGGACTAAAATCACAATTGATAGGGTCGGTCTTGTAATCACACCTTTCCCATTCCGGAGAAGATACTCACGAGCCCTGCTATCTCATCCTTGCCACCGGCTCAGTGATTGGCCCGTGGTGACGCGATTGGTCCGCGTGTGTATCGTCCGCGGACCGCATCGGAGCTGGAATCACTCCGAACGCGTGGGCAACGGGGCCGCTCGTCCGGTGCAATAAGCCTGGCTGTGGCGGTTGGCGAAACGGTTTGGAATTGAATCAACCGGCCGGCACGAGACGACCGAAAGGGTTCTGAGAAGAAACTCCCCGAAACTGTAGGCTAGCGAAACAGAGGTTTTGTGAGAGGACCAGTCCCGAATCTACCGAATGCCGATAAATCTTCCCCGTAACAAATATTCGTAACTCTCCGTCAAGACCTTCGTAATATCCGGGGCGTGATAATCGAATTGCTCAAATACCGTCTTGAAGCCCAATTCGTACATTAGTCCGAGAAGATCTTCCCGCTTCACCCAAAATGACTGGCTATTGTGGAAGGAGGCCCACCGAAGCCCTTGCCGTTCGTCAATGGAGGCATTGTCCTGGAACTCTCTGTACCAGCGGCCGTTCAGAGACTCGTTCGATGTCATGGGGGACAAGACATAGTGGGGCTTGACCCGATCGGACTCGATTGAAAAGTGCGTATCAAGAATGAGCAATTTTTTCGTCTGCCTGGCCACCTGTTCCAGAAATGCTTTTGGTTGATCCAAGTGATAGAGCAGACCGCAGCAAAACACCGTGTCAAATCTGCCGTAACGGGAAAAGTTCAACACATTGTCCTGCACGAATTGCAGGTTCGGGAGATTGACGTGCTCCTTCACATAGGTGCAGCATTGAAAGTTCGCATCTCTGACCTCGATGCCCACCGCCTCGAATCCCATCCTGGCAAATCCGACCGAATAGCCCCCTTCTAAACATCCCAGATCCGCAATTCGATGGTTCTCCTTGCCGGCAGGAAACACCAGGTCTAACACCCTCCTGAGCGAGTGAAACCCGGCCCACTCCTCCGTTAAGAGTGGCGCATCGGGTATGGTGCGCCTGCCGTCATCGAGCCGGATGTTGTGTGCGGTAAAGGGAGGCACCGTCATACCAAGCACCTTTCAAGAAGGTTCACTGTCATCAATGCCGACTGCTCTAGCTCAGACGTGATCCGCAAGCCATATATGCCCCATAACTCTGAGTCTGTCCATCACAGAACGGGAATTGGACCTGCCGACTCGGGCACAGACAGGTGGCTGTCACATGCGGCCCCTCTCACGTCTGGCCATCGCACATTCCGCCTGCCGCTCCAGAAACTCGCACCAGGCAGAGTTATCTCGTCCTTGCCCGATTCTTTTTCCAGATCAGCACAGCAACGAGAATCGTCAGCGGCACCAGTAGCAAGAGCCCGATTATAAGGCTGTACAATGGCGCGCTGAGCAAGCCGGAGTTTCGGGAGTTGTGATAGTCGACGCCGCTGGCCGCGATGAACGACGCCACCAACACGCCGACAATCGAACCCACGACCGCGCGCAGGAGCCACCACCAGCCACCGCTTCCCGGCAGATAGGCCGTCAGAAATGTGAGGGGAATCCCGATTGACGGAATCGCAAGCCAGAGCGTTTCAAGGAAATCATTTCCCGCCGCAGTCGAAGGCTCATTCCTTGCCGCGAAGAGACTGGCCACAAGGCTGATCGCAATCCACAGCCCTTCAGGCCCAAGCAGAAGAGAGGCAACACGCTGCATCACGACCTCGCGGGCGGCATCTTGATCCCGCGACGGTAACGAGTCAACCGGCGTGATCCTGCGGCGCTCGTTACTTACTGACCTCACTTCCCAGGCGCAAAGAGCACCGGCATGCCTTTCCATTCCACATCATCGCCGCGCGTGCCGGGCCCTAATGGTGTCAGACATCAGG
>DAONAB010000040.1:2126-8587 GCA_035400805.1 Nitrospira sp.
CTCCTCAGCCCGATGAGCATCACCCACCTGTTCTTCAGCCATCAAGACCCCGATATCTGTGCCTCATTTCCGAGCTGGACCAAGTGGAATGAAGACATCAAGCTGGTCGTGTCGAGCTTATGGACACGATTCATGCTGCATTATGAAACCAGAGACGTGAGCGGGAAGGCTCACAATCTCAATTTCGTCAAAGTCCCGGACGAGGGTCTTTCCATACCGTTGAAAGACGGCGGCCGACTCGATTGTCTCTCCGCGCCCTTCCTGCATTCCCCCGGCAATATTCTGGTGCACGATACGGTGAGCGGGTTCCTGTTTTCAGGAGATGTTGGAGCAGCCATGTATAAGGACCGCACCTTCAGGCTCGTCATCGATGATTGGAGCGCGCACACCCAAGCCATGCAGGGATTTCATCAGCGCTATATGTCGAGCAATCGAGCTGTCGCCGGGATGAACAAACGACTTGCGCCACTGCCGATCACCGCGATTCTTCCTCAGCACGGCTGTATTTTTCGCGGGGAAGAGGTCTCGCGCTTCACACAATGGCTCGGCAAACTCCCCGTCGGAGCCGACTATTTCTATCCCGACCTGGCGTGAATCCTTAGGGCCGGCGAATGTGCCGCCCCCTCCGTCCTCCCTGCACAGGCTGACAGACGGCTGCAACCCGACAGACGGTTGCCGTGCCGTCGCTCGTTCCATCGCCGCATAGTCCTCCGCCTGCTCGAATACACGGATCACGTCTTTTTCGTCATTCAGCATTACTCCCGCACACCAACCGCTGAGCTGCGAGATGAGCGCACCGTTCAGTGCCTCGCCATCGATTTTCCCTCCGCGGAATGAGATCTGCTACTATCCGCCACAACCTATTTGGCGACCGCTGAGCTGATCTCAACAGCACGGCGGCTCGTCCCCTGAGAATCAGAACAACCTCGGAGCACTCGTTCGTGGACGACAACACTTTGGACAACACTGCCCTCTCGACCTCCCGCTCAGGCCTGGTTGCACGATGGCAACAGATCCCGCTGTACGGACGCATCGTGATCGGCGTGGTACTGGGCGTGGCGACAGGACTTGCATTGGGAAGCCAGGCGGCCTTCCTGGCGACGCCCGGCAAGCTGGTGCTTCGCCTCCTGGGTGCGCTCGCCCCGCCGCTGATCCTGGCCGCGATTGTGCACACCTTCATGACGACGCATCTTGGCGGGCCACTGGCCGCACGCCTCCCACGCCTATTGTTGATGAATACCTTGGTGGCGATCACCGTTGGACTGACCGTCGCCAACGTGATTCAACCGGGACGAGGTGCGGGGCTCGCGCCTTCAGAACCCGCCGTCGAAACCACGCAGACAGCAAATCCGCTCGTGGCATTTATCGAGAATGTGCCTAAGAGCCTACTCGGACCGTTGGGTGACGACGGGAAAGTGATCGGAGTCATCTTCGTCGCCGTGGCCTTCGGCATGGCCCTGCGCAAGGAACGTCATCGCCCCCTCGGAACGGTCGAGCACCTGGTTGAACTGATTCTGGAGTCGCTGATTAAGATTCTGCACTGGATCATCGCCGTGGTGCCCCTGGCCGTGTTCGGCATCGTGGCAAGCATCGTAGGGACGGAAGGCTTCGCGCAGTTTCAAGCGCTGGGCATCTTTGTCCTCAGCGTGCTACTCGCGCTCGCGATCCAGGCCGCCTACTATCTGATCCGCATCCAGTTTGGATCATGGGTGCGTCCGCTTGACGTGATTCGCGGCGGACGCGACGCGCTGGTCATGGCGTTCTCCACGGCGAGTTCGACGGCTACGATGCCGGTGACCTACGCGGCCCTCAGGGACCGCATAGGCCTGCGCGACCAGTCCGCCAGCATGGGCGCACTGGTCGGGGCGAATTTTAACAATGACGGCACCGCCCTCTACGAGGCCATGGCGGCTCTGTTCATCGCGCAAATGATCGGGCTGGACTTGAGCGCCCATCAACAACTCATGGTGGTGCTGACGAGCATCATCGCCTCCGTCGGCGCAGCCGGTATTCCCGAAGCCGGTCTCGTCACGATGACGATGGTCTTCACGGCCGTCGGCCTCCCCGTGCAGTTCATTCCCGTCCTGCTCACGGTGGATTGGTTTCTCGATCGCTGCCGGACGGCGATCAATGTCATGGGTGATATGAATGTGAGCTGTCTGCTGGATGGGAAACAGCGGAATTCGACCGAAGTATCGCCCCCACCCCCACTGCAATAGCACGTGCCTATGAAGATTCAGAGAAGCTGAGAGGCTCCTCGGCGCACTGCCGGCTCAGGCTTTCTTTCCACTGCGGGCCGTAAGGCGCGACTCGGCCGAGACCCAACCGGCGTCGAAGGGATGGCCGGCGCTGTCCAGGTCGATGACCACTGGGGCGTGGTCCGACGGCAACGGCTTCCCCTTCCTCGCCTCGCGATCGATCTCGCACCAAACCAGGCGATCTCTCAAGGGCCCACTCACGAGCAGGTGATCGATGCGCATACCGATGTTCTTGTGGAAATTGCCGGCGCGGTAGTCCCACCACGTGTACCGTCCTGCTTCCGGGTGATGCACGCGGTACGCATCGATGAATCCCTCGCGCACAATCCGTTCGACCGCCCGCCGCTCGGGATCGGACACGTGTGTGCCGCCGTGACAGGCGGCCGGGTCCCACACATCGATATCTTGAGGCGCCACGTTGAAATCGCCGCCGATGACGCAGGCTGTCTGCGATGCGCTCGTCCGCGCAAGCCATCGTGCGAGCTTGTCGAACCACAGTAGCTTCGCGTGATAAAAGGGCGAATCGACCTCACGACCGTTCGGCGCGTAGATGCTGATGATGCGCATCCCGCCGCAATCGGCCGCCAGCATCCGCGCCTCGGCGAACGGCTCATCATCCCCAGTGTCAGTCGACTGTGACCGCTGCAACGGCTCGCCGAAATTGGTGATCACGCCGCCGATGCCGCACCGGCTCGCGATTGCGACGCCGTTCCATCGACCTTCACCATGGTGCGCCAGCTCATATCCGGCTTGGGTGAACGCTTCGACGGGCGCATCGGCATCCGCCAGCTTCGTTTCCTGCATCAGCAACACGTCCGGCTTGGCCCGATCCAGCCACCAGAGGACTTTTTCGAGACGAGCCTTCAGCGAGTTGACGTTCCACGTCGCAATCCGCATGTCCTAGAGTATCCTATTTCGAGAGCAACGTGCCAAATCGCGAATCGATGTCGCAGTAGCCACTCACGTCATAATCGAAGTCATGCATGGGCGAAGGATACCAATGACGCGGCACCTTCATGAGCATGGGGCACCCTCACAGACTTCGCAGTGCTTATTCGTTCGTGACACGACAGGAGGAGAAACGAGATGCCACTTTCAATTGCAGAGTCCAAGAATAAGTCCAAAGTGTTTAATGAGATCAAAACCAATTGGGCCAAACAGGCCGCGAGCAAGGGCTGGACGGAGAGCACGTTTAACTTTAGTCCTCCTGCGGACCATTGGCTGCTCACACTCAAAACGTTGTCCAAGGTAACGGTTGATGTGAAATGGGATAGCGGGTTCAAGGTGTATATGCTGGGCACTCTGGAGAAGGGAGGCCAGCAGGCCAAAACTAGCGTGGGCACTTTGCCGGGACTCGGTTAGCTGTTCTCCTGGGCGACACCGCATGGACGGAGAGCGGGGCGTGAGGATCAGTCCCGTCCCCTCTCCGTCAGCCCACCGAGTCCAAGCCTCCACCTCCCCGCCCGTGGACTGATGGCTCTCGTGCTCTCGTCCGCCGAACCCCTTCCGGATCTGCCACGCCAGATGCTGTAAAATGGCAGCCGTGATCGGTTAGAATGTTCGGCCTGATTCTAGCCGCGTACCAACGCGCACCCGAGAGAGGACCGCCCGCAAAACATTGGGGCAACCGGTACAGTCATACGGTTCAGCTCATCTCACATTCCCCTTACAGGAGCAACGCTCACCCATGTCCCACTCATTCAAACTTTCTCTCTGTCTGAACATCACCCTGCTGGCCTTCCTTCTCACCGGCTACGTGGGCCCGAGCGTGGTGACGACCTTCATGCCGGAAGTCGAAGCACCCGTCATCGGCAAACACACCAGGATTCACCCGCTCGGCGTCGTCATCGGTTCGGTGACGTTGGGTGAACGCGTGTTCGTGGCGCCGGCCGCCTCGGTCCGTGGTGACGAAGGACGACATATCCACATCGGCAATGACAGCAACGTGCAGGATGGCGTGGTGGTCCACGGCTTGGAAACCTTTGAAGGCGATCATGAACTTCCTGAGAATGAAGTCGAAGTCGACGGCATGAAATACTCCGTATACATCGGCAACCGCGTCTCGCTGGCGCATCAGTCGCAAGTGCATGGTCCCGCGCGTGTCGGCAATGACACCTTTATCGGCATGCAGGCCTTGGTCTTTCGGGCGGAAGTGGGAGATCGTGTTGTCGTCGAGCCGGGGGCGAAAATTATCGGCGTGAAGATTGCCTCAGGCCGCTACGTTCCTGCCCTGACCGTCGTGACGAGTCAGGACGTCGCTGATAGCCTGCCGGTCATTACGGAGCGCTATCCGTACCGGAATCTCAACGAGGGGGTCATTCGCGTCAACATCCAACTCGCTGAAGCCACCCAACCACAGGCCATCGGGCGATAAGCCTCCCGCGGTGGCGGGCCCCTCCCGAAAACGCTTGTCCAGGATTGATCAACTGGCGGGACCGGTCTTGCGCATCACGCTCAGTAATTGAAGCAGGGCCTGCCTACCCCATGGCCATGCGCGCCAGCTTGGTCTTTGGCCGAAGAGCGTTACCCTCAGCCATCCCTATTCTCTCACGTGTAACGGGTGCGGCCCTGCCGCGTCACACATATGCGGAGATCGGCACCATGGCAGACACCAGGCATCCCATCATCAGATGGGCCGGACGCGCGCACGGTGGCACCACACTCCAGTGACCAGCCAATCCGGACCAGCCCATACGCGTCTACCTGACGAGGTGCGGCTCCCAGAACGAACGGTCATAGCGAGGCCACGCATGGCAGCCAAACGGCATCGCGCGATGATTCAATTCAAAACACTCTTTCGGGACCACTTCAAACCCAAAACGCAATCCCACCTCGAACGGTGCCACCTTAAACAACGGATCGTAGTGAACCGCCCGATCCGACCAAAAATGATCCTCATTCTTCGTGCCATCGGGTCTCAACGGCCAGAGTTCTACCTCTCGCTGCACGCCATTGAGCCGCCTGATGTACTTGAACCACTTTCGAGGGAGATAGACGCCTCGCTGATACCAGGGTTTGCTGGTGGAGATACGCTGCCAATAGTCGTCGGGATGAATCCAATACGTGTCCGATGACAACACTCGAAGAAAGCTCTCAACCTTCCTCAGCGAGAATCCGCCGTTTCCGACACGAGGCGTGCCAACCCAGGGACTGTCGGCACTCTGCAGCCAGGGAGGACCGATATAATCCCAATCTTCGGCACACCATTCCAGCAAGCTATCGGAGAACACCAGTGCATCGAGCTGATAAATGAGAATGTAGCGGTATTTCCGAAACGCCTGGTAAAAGGTCGGCGACATCATCAATCTGTTGTTTGCAGCCGCACTCCCAAAGTACGTATCCGCAAAGCGTTGCAGGTGAAAGCCCGGTCGTTCAATCGCCAAACTTTCCGGCACCACAAGAAACTTATCGTAGCGTCCCAGAAAATGTTCCAGCTGACGGAACGACAGTTCTTCATCCTGAGTGAATTGCGCTCGATTGTATCCCGGCACGATCACGGCCACGCTGCCGGGGTCCATCCGATTCGAGTCAATCGCCATCATCTTCTTGATACCTCTCCGTATTACAGGTCATCGTTCACGACAGATTCTCGCCGCTGAAGATATGCATGCATACGTACATATACAGCGAACGTTCAATTGTGAACACCGGGAAGAAATTGGTTGCAATAGGCTAAAAAGATAGCCTAAGGTGACCCATGGCTTCAACATACTGGTTTGGCAAAACGGTGCTGGTGGCGGGAGCAACCGGATTCTTGGGTGGCTGGTTAGTGCGCCGGCTGCTGAAGTATGGCGCTCGCGTCGTGGCAATTGTCCGCACAAAAAAACCCGAATCGCAGTTCTTCATGGAATCTATGGACGCCTGCGTCTCGCTCGAATGGGGCAGCGTTGACGACGAGGAGTTTATTCGAGGCATCTTCCAGCGACATTCGATCGATGTCTTTTTTCATGTCGCATACGGTGCGGACGTCAATCGCGTGCTTGAGGAGCCGTTGGAATGTTTCAAATCCTCCGCTCTCAGCACCTGGCAGATCCTCGACTTTCTCAAGAATCACAGACCGGAATGCGTGTCCGTGATCAGTTCAACCGACAAAGTATATGGCAATCAGGAGATTCCGTATCGGGAGGATATGGCTCTGCGCCCTCTTCATCCCTACGAAGCCGCCAAGGCGGCGCAAGACTTCGCGGCGCAGTCGTACGGAAA
>DAONAB010000040.1:8687-10291 GCA_035400805.1 Nitrospira sp.
ATTGTGCAGCGGATCTGCGAATTACTCGACTCCCCGTTTGCCCCTGTCGTGAATGAGGCGGTGACGGCCGAAATCCCCCACATCGAGCTGTCGTCTGAAAAGGCCAGGCGGCTTCTGGATTGGAAGCCTTCGCATGGCTTCGACGCAGGCCTCGAGCGCACCGTGCGCTGGTATCGAGATTATTTCACGCAAAAGCGAGATGCGTCGGCCCCTTTGCGGAACCCCAAGCTTCAGGGTCAAAAAACCTCATAATCTGAGGTTGACTCCTGTCGTATCGGACGCTCTCCGCTCTGTCTCCGCAGCCTTCTCGGCGGCGATCCCGATTGAATGATTCAGTCTCACTCAGTACGCTTTGTTCGTTCCCCGCCAATCTTCCCTCGGTTCACCGTCTTGTCCGGGTGACGTGCATGCCGCTGTGCTACGCCGAATATGATGTCTTTCAGAAGGAGGCCATCGATGTGGAGACCACTGTCGGCAACAACCGCGCTCGCCATAACCTTGCTCGGTCCCGCTTCTGTGTTCGCGCAAGAAAGCCAGGCCGCCCAGACATCGCTGGCTGAACAACTCGTCAACGCATTCAACGGCGTCTTTGGCGTCCACCCGGGAATGCGCGCGAACCATCCGAAGGGCATTGTGCTCGAAGGCACGTTCACGCCAAGCGCTTCAGCCGCCTCAGTCAGTACGGCCGCTCATCTGCAGAAAAAAAAGACGCCGATTCCTGTAACGGTGCGATTCTCTGCCGGTTCGGGGCAGCCATCCGTCCCGGACACCAGCCAGATGCCGCGCGGCATGGCCGTAAAATTTTCACTACCCGACGGCTCGAAGACCGATCTCGTGCTCCTGTCCTTTAACGGATTCCCCGTCGCGACAGCGGAAGAGTTCAGGGACTTCCTGCTTGCAGTTGGGGCGAGCGGACCTGATGCGCCGAAACCCAGCGCGATCGAAACGTTTCTCGAGACTCACCCGGCCGCCAAGAATTTCGTGGCAAGTCCGAAACCACAACCGGTGAGTTATGCCACCCTACCCTACTTCGGGATCAACGCGTTCAAGTTCACGAATGCGAAGGGAGCCGTCACCTTCGGCCGCTACCAGCTTCGACCCGTGGCCGGCGAGCAGTTCCTCACGCAGGAACAACTCAACACGATGGGACCCGACTATCTGAGCAGTGAGATTCGCGCACGGGTGCGCCGTAGTCCCGCGAAATTTACATTACTGCTGCAAGTGGCCGAGCAAGGCGACAAGATCGATGATCCTTCGGTCGCCTGGCCGGACAACCGGAAGCAGATCGAATTGGGGACGATCACCATCACCAAAGCCGTGGCAGACAGCCAGGCGGCGGAAAAGACATTGCTGTTCATGCCGGGAGCGCTGGTCCCCGGGATCGAACCAGCCGACCCGATGATCGCCGCACGTTCCGCCTCGTATATCGTGTCCCTGTCGCGCCGGGCTCAGGCGCAATGACCACGGGGGATTGATATCGGTCGTTTCACGCTGTTGCTAACGGCGCGTCGATTTCCGCACCAGCTCCTTCTTCCCCCGTGGCAGATGAAAGTCGCACATCAAGCGGCGAAAGAGTTCCGCGCCTTCGAGCCGTGCGAGGGTGG
>DAONAB010000040.1:10391-13252 GCA_035400805.1 Nitrospira sp.
GTCACCGTCACCGAATAGACAATCGGACTCGGTGACCCGGGATGCTGGCGAAGCGGTTTCTTTTCTTTGGTGTGCTCGCTGACCATGAGCCGTACCGGGTTGATCCCCACGCCATCGGCCATGATCCATTGCGCGCCAAAATCGTGCCCGCCCCATTCCACCTCATCGATCAAGCCTCCAAGGGCAAGATGGATGCGGATGGCTTCTCCGGGCGCCAGCCAGAAATCGCCCACTTGATTGAATGCCATGATGCGCCTCCTCTCTAAAAGTTCAGGCGCATTATATCGAACGGGTGAGATCGATGTAATCCAGGAGGGAATGAATCTGCAGTGGAATTCTGTCACCCGACGACCGACAATAACGGGTATGGACTGGTCAATGCAGAGTGCTCGATGATTGAGATCGACCCCGCCACACATGAATGGGCAGCGCTGGATCGGGTGATCGTCTTCGACGGCATCTGCAACTGGTGCAATGCCTGGGTCGACTTTACACTGGCACGCGACGGTGGGCGGTTTCACTTCGCGACCTTGCAGTCCGACAAGGGGCAACAGCTGCTCAAGCTGTTAGGATTGCCCGCTCGGGATTTCGAGACGTTTCTTCTCCTGGAACGGGGACGCGTGTTCACAAAATCCACTGCGGCCTTAAGGATTGTCCGGCAATTCTCGGGCGGGTGGCCCTTACTCTCCGTCTTGGCTCTCGTGCCGCGCCCTTTTCGGGACATCCTGTACGACTCTGTGGCGCGCCACCGGTACCGGCTTATGGGGACGGCCCATACCTGTCGAGTCCCCACCGCAACAGAACGAGACCGGTTCGTCTAGCCTGGTCGCGCAACGATTCTCCTGCATGTGCTCCCCTTATGCATTGCCAGATGCCCAGTCTTGTCGCTTTCCACGAGATATTGCGGCTCTACGTTGGAAGCTCTGGCCACATAGGTTATGAACTTCGTGGGACTGGCAATCTCCTTTTGATTTGTCCCTCGAATGCGGCCGGCTTCCGAGTTCCAACTGACAGGGTCACTCACGTTGAAGCTGCGGTTCATGACGATCCTCCGGTTGCCTCTGATGGCATGATGCCTCCTCGTTGCACACATTCAATACTGGGAGGGCGCCAGGTACGATTCCCATCAGGAAGCCCGGTATAATAGCCGAAGCATTCAGCACCCAGGAGTGACGGCAAGATGGATATTGTGTCCCACGGTCTATGGGGCGCCCTGGCTTTCGGCCGGAAGAATCGCACGAGTTTTTGGCTGGCATTCGGGATTGGACTCGCGCCGGACCTGTTTTCGTTCGGCATCTTATGGGTGGCCGCCACTCTGGGCCTCTCGCCCAAGCCTGATTTCAGCCACGGCACGCCGCCGGAGTCCACCATTCCACCCTACGTCCATCATCTGTACGATGTGACGCATAGCTTCGTCGTATTCCTCGCGGTGTTTGCCCTCCTGTGGCTTGTCACGAAGCGGCCGGTGTGGGAGCTTGGCGCTTGGGGTTTACATGTGTTGGTGGACATCCCGACCCATTCGTTTGCCTTTTTCCCCACGCCCTTTCTCTGGCCGCTCTCGGATTGGAAGGTCGACGGATGGCAGTGGAGCCAATCGACCATTCTCATTCCCAACTTCACACTGCTGGTGTTGCTCTACGGCTGGTTTCTGTTGCAGCAGGGACGGCCTATTCTCAAGCCGGAACGGGCGCGTGATTGAACCGGGCGGCTCGAAAGCCCGCATGACCACCGCCGACCACTCCCCTTGGTGTCGGCCGCAGCCCCATAGATCCCCGGGAGGCACGCGGTCTACAATGCGTTGATTTCTTTGCACTACTCGTCCCTTCACACCGGAGTCTATCGATGCCAACCAGCCAGACCTATACCGTGACCGTCCTGCTGGACGTGAACGAGACCCAGGACGTTGACGATCGGGCGGAAAGCCGCAGTTACATTGTGGCAGATCGCGAATCGCGCCAGGCCGTCATCATCGACGCGGTAATCGAGAACGTCGAACGCGATGTCAGAATTTTGAAGGAGCTCGGCCTCACCCTGCGCTTCGCCGTCGAAACGCATGTGCATGCCGACCACATCACCGCAGCGTCGCTCCTCAAGGATCGGACGGGCGCGCAGATCGTGTATGGCGGCGGGGTCTCCGGCGTAGTAACGGGAGCCGATTTGTTTCTTTCCGAGGGGCAGGAACTCCGGTTCGGCGAGAGTGCATTGACCGCATTGGCGACACCCGGCCACACGGACGGCTGCACGAGTTATGTTTTGCCTGGTGCGGTGTTTACCGGTGATGCATTGTTCGTCCGTGGGAATGGCCGGACGGATCTTCAAGGTGGTTCCGCCGCCACGCTCTTCGACTCCGTGCGTCACAAGCTCTTTGCCCTGCCTGATGACACCGTGGTCTATCCCGGGCACGACTATCAGGGCCGAATCTCCTCCACCATCGGGGAGGAAAAGCGCTTCAACGAACGCCTCAATCTCGGAATCGACAAGGACAGCTTCATCGAATTGATGAACAGGCGTCACCAGCCCAAGCCGGCCAAGATCGAGATCGCCGTTCCGGCCAATCTACGAGCCGGCCGAATGACGCGCTGAACTCATGCCACGTAATCTCTTGCACACTCAGACCAGCAGATAGTGAACGAGCAGCCGTCTCTTGACCGATGCCGTCCAACCCAAGAGAGTCGAGGATATTCTGGATCGACATAGAACGTGACGGTTCACACACGAGTACGACCACTTTGGCCGGCATCCGGAAACAATGTTGAGACTTCTTCCAGGCACATGAGGAGAGACGCAATCCCGCTTCGCCTACTCAATCACGCTGAATTCATAGCGGGAGCCGGTCAACGCCGCCAGCAATTCCGACGCAT
>DAONAB010000040.1:13352-15436 GCA_035400805.1 Nitrospira sp.
CGGGAGCCGGTCAACGCCGCCAGCAATTCCGACGCATGATCGCGTCCCCGCGTTTCCATGGTCACGTCTAACGCCGCTTCGTTCAGTCCGACGCCGTAGTGAGCGCGGTTGTAAGACGTCTCCACGATGTTGCCGCTGGCTTTGGCGATCACAGCGGTCAATCCTTCCAGCGCACCGGGATAGTCCGGCAGCCGCACACGCAGACGCAACCGCCGTCCATCCCTCACCATGCCCCGCTCGATGATTCGTGCGAGCAGATTCACATCCAGATTTCCACCGGACACGAGCACCGCAATGTTTCTTCCGCGATGCCCCGTCTTGCCCTGTAACAATGCCGCCAACGCCACCGCCCCTGCCCCTTCCGCGACGGTCTTTTCACCTTCGAGCAGCGTCAGGATCGCCGCGGCGATTTCGTCTTCATCGACGGTGACCATCTGGTCGACGTAGCGTTGCACCAACGGCAGTGTCCGGGAGCCGGCTTTTCTCACGGCGATCCCATCCGCCAGGGTCGCACCGGCCGCCAGTTCGACCGGAGCGTTGTTCCGGAGTGCGGCGGTCATCGACGGGAGCAGACCAGTTTGCACCCCCACGACTTCGACCTTACTCGCCCGTTCCTTCACCGCGCAGCCGACGCCGCCGATCAGCCCGCCGCCTCCTACCGGGACGACGATCACATCCAAGGCGGGATTCTGCCGGAGCAATTCCAGCCCGAGCGACCCCTGTCCCGCGATCACCTCGTCGTCATCGAAGGGATGAATGAAGGTGGCATGCCTCTCCTCACTTCGCTCCATCGCCGCCCGGCAGGCCTCGTCGTAATTCTCCCCGTGCAGCACGACATCTGCCCCATGACGACGCGTCGCCGACAGCTTCACGAGGGGCGTCGATCGAGGCATCCAAATCTGAACCGGAATGTTTCGTTGCGTCGCATGGTAGGCCACCCCCTGCGCGTGGTTGCCGGCCGAGGCCGCAATCACGCCGCGGATCCGTTCATCGTCGGTCATGGTGAGAATTCGATTGAGGGCGCCACGCTCTTTGAACGATCCGGTCATCTGCAGATTTTCGAGCTTAAGAAAGATCGTATTGCCGGTGAGCTGCGACAAGGTCCTGGAATGAACCAGGGGGGATTCATAAATTGACGGGGCGATACGCGTCGCCGCGGCTGCTATTGATTCCACTGTCACCATGGCCCTGCTCTCCTTTCACGGCCTCGACCGGATTTCGCCAACAAAAAACCCCTGACGGGGTGGAATCCGCCAGGGGCCTCTGCTCAGTCAGTACGACGTGTGGTGGCAGGCAGGCTCAGGCGGAGCCGGCGATCATCATCGCCGCCGCCATGCTAATACCGATGCCCTGCCGGTTCAGATTCACGTTCGATCCGTTACGAATTCACACAGCGATCACGTCTCGAAGCATATACCAGAGTCTGGCGTGGATCAAGCACACTGTCGCTTCACGCTCGTGAACCAGCAACGTGAAGGAGGCGGACTCGATCCACGTGCCTCACCCTTGAGGATTGATGTGGCTCTCCGATCTCGTGTGTCACCGTAGTGAGGCATCCCCGAAACGCGTCGTAGCGCAGAGGCGGAAACGTATGGCCCAGCGCGCGACTATGTCATTTGACAACAGCACGCCGGTACACGTGGACGAGTGCCTCGAGAAAACGTAGAATGGCTTCGTCGAACTCCCTCCCTTCGTATCAAGCCGGAACCGCCTGGTTCATCGCTTGCGCACCGGCGACGTCGGTTGAATGTTTTCACCTCCCGTGGAGAGCGCCATGCAAAAGACCCGTATCATCTGCACCATCGGCCCGGCGACAGATTCCTACGAGATGCTGCAGAAGCTCTATAACGCCGGCATGAGTATCGCCCGGCTGAACATGTCTCATGGAGACCACGAGTCTCACGCCAAGGTGATCCAGCACATCAAAACGCTGAATCGGAAGGTGAAGTTTCCCATTCCCATTCTCCTGGATACCCAAGGCCCGGAGATTCGCACGGGCGACCTTTCCAACGAATTGGATCTGCGGCAAGGCGACATCGTCTCCGTCACGACGCGCGGGCCGTTGAACGTCGAGGAAAGCTCGA
>DAONAB010000041.1:0-12232 GCA_035400805.1 Nitrospira sp.
CTCCATTGTTCAGCACAATGCCAAAGACAAACCCCAGCAGGCGATTGTCCTCGATACGCGCCGGGAAGGACAGGTCTTGAAGGAGAAGCGCCACCAAGCCTCCGTCGCTCTTCCGCTTGTTCGCGGCATCGAAACTGTTGCCGGCGATGACGAGACCCGTCGTATCGGCGAGCGTCCAGAGTCCGTATTGCACATTGTCGACGACACAGTTCGTCACGCGCACGTCGGTACTGCGGCTGACGACAATCCCCGCAACCTGATTGAGCCCCTGCGCATGCAACAGGCACCGCTCGAGCGTGGCATCACGGCAACGATCCATCGCCACAAGGGCCTGCAGGCCCTGCCCCTGCTGCCCCTTGTTCTCCAGCAGAAAGGACACCCCGGAGACGGTCACATGTTCCACCAGCAGCCCGTTGGGATGCCCGATGTGAAGGAGCTCTGTTCCGTTCTTGCGCAGGACGCGTGCGCCCACGGTTTCCCCGTGCAGCGACACATTGGACTGTTCAATTCGGATCGGCGCCTCAATCTCGTGCTCGCCGACTTTGAGACAGACACATCCGCCTTCCTCCGGCAACGAATCAATTGCCGCTTGGATATCCTCACCGGGACGCACCACGACCGTACAACAGCCTGGAGTCAATTCGGTGAGTGGAGGAAACACTGTCCGGCAATCGTGAATGTCGCCGTCGGCTTCGATGATCGCGAGATGGCAGTAATGATGATACAGACCCAGCGGCGGCGCTAAGTTGAGCCGCTCGATGTCGGCATCCGCGGTCCTGGCCACAAAACACCAGTAGTCGCCGCTCTGCGCGGTCCCTCCCGCCTGCACCGTCAACGTGGCTTGCACCCCATACTCCAACACAAAGCTGGGATTGGCCGCGGACAGTTCGATCAATCCGTCGGTCGTGAGGTCCAGGTTCACCAATTGCGAGCCGTCCGGTTTGCGCACGATCCCGGTTTGGTCCCAGCGGATCACGCGCAGATGTTTCGTTGCGTCCGGCACGCCTTGGGGAAAATCGGCGATCGGCAACGCAGGGGTAAACGTCAACGTCTTGTTGGTGTCATCCACCGTTACTTTGCGCATCTCACCGGGCAGACGGGCGAACTCGCGCGTATCACTCGTGAACTCCACCCAATCTCCGGTCTTAAAGCGGAGCACGTTATCACGCCCCAGGCTCTCTACCCGCACGGTTGTCCGGCCGGCAAGGATTTCGACAATGGCTGTGGAGACATGGGCATTCTCCCGCGACCACTTCACTTTGGCGGTGGTATTCGTGGCGCTGTGCACTTCGATGCGGTACAGATGATTGTCCAGGCCGCGATAGCCGCCGGTCGGCGGCACGAGGCAGGGATCAGGCTCCGTGGTCACCGCCACCGTGGTGGTGGTCAACCTCGCGGCAGACAGTCGGTTCCCCGCCGGCCAGCCGGGAATGTCCTCCAGGGGAGTCTCGCAATTCACATCCGCCGGAATGCCGCTCAACATCCTGACCTGCCATGCAGTCTGGTTCCTGGTCGTGGTATCGACATTCACGGCCGGCTCGATGAGATCCGGCGCCTGCAGGGACGTCACTTCCCGCCGCCAGACATCCAGATAGACGAGCGACCGCACCTGAGGCGGCACCGTCACCGGACCGCCGAACGGCTGATCTTTCACCAACAGTGCCGCCGTGCCGTACTGTTCTTCGATCGTGCCGTCGAGCGCCGGCGCAGTCCCGTGGTTCTCGGCGACGTACCCATCGACGTACATCCGTCCTTGTCCGACAGTCAGTTCTCCTCCGTTGACATCGATTTTGAATCCCTCCGGCGTCTCGGCCGGCACCCCGCAGCGCCCGACCACATCGATGGTTTCTGCGCGCCAACGGCGGTCCTGAAGATCCACATACTCATTCCAATCGGCATCCAGGTCCACGCGTCCCTGTTGCCGCAGCACGCCCTGGTAATGTTTCTCAGGGTTGAATCGTTTCCGGCTGTAATCGCCACTCATGTGCGCTCTCCCAATGTTTAAAACGGTTCATGTTCATGGTCCGGGCGGACTCGCTCGCCGCACGCTTCCACAACAGGGCTCTCACTTAGGTGGCGTGAAACAGTCCCGCCTCGAGCCCGAACCGGAGATACTCCTGCAACCGGATCCTCAGGTTGTCTTCCCGCTGCGGTGCGAAGACATCGTGGAAGACGCCCATTTCAGATTCATCATCCGCCCCGCGGCGAATTTCTTCCGGACAGGATCCCGCCAGTTGGCTATAGGCCGACTGCCCATACCGACGCGCCGTAAAGGCCGGTCTGACACGCGCCTGTGTCGCCAGCGTGATGGCCTGTGTTTGTAACGGAGTCAGGCTGCCTTTCGGTTGATCGGCCTCTAACAACGCCGCCTCCACGGCCAGATCCGGTTGGCACCGGTACCGGCGTGGCACGATCGAATTCAGCGGCAGAAAGGAAAACCGGCAGCACCCTTGCTGATTTTGGTCGGACCAGACCGGGTGACTCCAGCTGTCGCCGTTCGTGAGGGCAGCCGCGAAAATTGTGTTCGAGGCAAGATCCAAACGCTTCGTATGCACCTTGCCCATGACCGTACTATTCACGATGCTCATAACACCCCCGGCACCTAGACCATCGAGGGCTGCGTAGGCCACCCCGGTCGGCGACGTCGCATCGACCACCGAATTCGTGATCGACACCTCGGTAGTGTCCACGGCGCGGAGGCCACCCACCAGGCAGTGATCGATCTCGACTGTGGTGCCTTCACGCTCGATCACCAGCGAGGGAGCAGAGGGCGACACCGGCTCACCCTCTCTGGTCAAGCTCAGGCCCGGCACCAGCGTGCAATGGCGCAATCGCAGAATACGGGTTCCGGCTGCACCCGCTGCTACGACACGAAGTCGCCCCTCAGTGAGGAGGAGTCCGTTCAAGGTCAATTCCGCTCCCGGCGCCAGCGTGATCATCCAATCCCCGTTCAGTGCCAGCGTCGGCCGCTGTTCGTTGGCGGCGCGCACCTCCACCTTCGCAGCGGCAGGGATGTTCAGGCTCAACGCTTCCGCATAACGTCCGCTATCGTCGATTTGCACGATGCCGCCGACCTGTATCAGGGTCAGTTCCGCTTGCAGGCTCTGGCCCTCTGTGACGGAGGCAGACCCGCTGCCGAGCGCAAAGGTCTTGCCTCGCTCATACGATCCGCCGCCGGTCGGCATACTGAATCCATAGTGATACGTCACGCGCAGATTGACCGGCGGGGTCCCCGGCGGGACGGCGATCCGCCCCAACAGAGGATCAATCGACACCTTGCTGACCGGAAGGTGCGCCCAACTTGCCCCGTCATCCGACAAGTTGCAAACCTGTACCTGACTCACGCTGGTATCCAGATTGTCCGCCTCCAGAAACAGGCTCAACTGCGGGCCGTAGTACTGCGCGAGATACGTGTCCAGCACCCGGCGGCTGATGGGCTCCGGCACATTTAATGGTTCGGCCAGATGCGTGATGTCCGTCTCCGCTTGTGGTCTGGTATAGAGCTGCTGGTTGTTTCCCAAGGGACTGAACAGAAACCGCTCATCATCGACACGGAACGCCGGAGAGCGACGCACCGCAAAGGCATCCAATCGCCAGAGGAACAGACCGATGTTGGGGATGTTGTACCGCCCCTGCTGAGATTCAATCCGACGCATATCGACGGAATGGGCCATCCCGTTAAAGGCCGTGTCGCGCCGTTCGAGCGCCTCCCAATTTCGCAGATCGACCGTGGCCAGGTTGGTGGGACGCAGGTGGTTCATGTACTGACTGGTTTCGAGCGACTGGAAGAACTCCACAACACGCGCATTCCACCCCGTGACATCCCGGGCCAGTTGTTCGAGCACGGTCGCCGTGCCCTTTCGCCGGCGGTAGGCAATCGTATTGGCCACCTCCGCGCGGGCGCTTCTCGTCCGGTCGGTCACCCCATGCAGGGTGCGGTAACCGATCAGATCCCCGATGTAGGGCGCCACCCAGTCGGCACAGGTCTCAATGAATTGATCCTCGTAGAGTTGATCGAGATTCTCGCGGAGCACCGCAATGTCTTCGGCCAACACCTCGCACAGGGCACGTAATGCGTTGCCCTGTTCCGCATCACGGATGCGGTAGATCGCAGGAAGGAGATGGTACAGTTTGTCTGCTTCTGGATTCATTGGACCGCCTTCAGTTGAGTCAATGACGCGGGATCAAGCAACAGGAGTTCCGCGGCCGGCACAACCCCGTCCGCACCCATCGCCGGACGATCGGCGATCAGACGCGGCTGGATCGCCGGCAGCGATTGATCTGTCCGCGCGAACCGGTCCAGATCCACCGCAACCACACCGGGTATCGCCTGGATCGCGGCGATTACCTCGCTCAGTGCAACCGGCTGGCCGAACGCTCTGGACTCGAACGCATACCGTTGCTCAAGATCGACCGATATCGCGTCCATCACCACGTCGATCACATGGTCCGGATCGATCGTGACCGTGCCCTCGACCGAGAACCAGGCCTGCCGATAGGGCTTCACCGTGAACGCGACGAAGGGGTCACCGTAGGTACGCAGGGATTCCTTCAGCTTCGTGATGACAGAGCCGTCCTCCGCCAACATCTCTCCCCCAGGACCGGCGACCGTGAGGAAGATGCTCCGCTTGCGGCCATCCCAGACCCAGACGGCCTGGGCCTTGGCAATACCGGAAAACGTTCTGGCGAAATCCTCGTAATCCTGCAGCGACACGGCACGCTCCAGCGTCAGCACCGTCAGCGGGGCATTCGTCCGGGCATCGTCCCTCGACTCCGGATCTTCAGCCCCCTGCGCGGCTTCCGGATTCACCACGCCTTTTAACCCGAGCGGTCGGCTCATCAGCAGGCTCAATTGCCCGGGTCGCACGAGCCCCGTCAGGCCCGTTCCCTTCCGGTACTCGGCGCGTACGTTGTTCTGGCCGGTCGGCAACCGTGCCCCCGTGATCCCGTCGCCGAATCTGATGGTGGTGCGGCCCTCGTCGTCCTGCCTGGTGATGTAGATGCGCTCGGTGGGGCCATGCCCGTAGAAAAAGGGCACTTCTTCCCACAAGACTTCGTTGACGTAGACCTTCAGCGTCGAGGTCGAGCCATCGGGGGTGTCGGCACTCACGTAGGTCACCGGCGGTTGCTTCACGGTGAACTGCTGATAGACGACGGCCGCATCGCCACTACCTACTGGCTCCTTCACACTCTCGCCATGAGTGGCGGCGGCGACATTGGCATTGATACGAACCGTTGTGCGCTCGTACACGTTTGCCAAAGCCGTCGCGAGTCGGACGGTCGTGCGATCGCGATCATGAGTCATGCTGGTCCCGATCGCGTCGTCGATGAAGACGATCTCGCTCACCGACTCATCCGCATCGGACGGGGGTATTAGCTCGATAGCTGCGGCACTGATGTTGACGAACCCGATTTTTCCGTCGCGATCCATGACCTGCAGACGCAGCAGAGGTGGGGCCGAGTCGATCAGCACTGCGCCGAACTCCGACGGGGCAAGCGCCGTGAGCACGGAACCGGCAACGGTCATCGGCGGCGCGACCAGAGAAAGAATGTCCCCAACCGCGAGAAAGACCACCTCACCAGAATCGAGAATGAGGATGGGTGGCAGCTCAATATCAGGCACATCCGGCAGGTCCGGCGGACTGGGAACATCACCGGCAAGATCGACAGGCGAGCGTCTCCGGTTCGACGTGCGAGGGACGGCAGCAATGCGGATGCATTGACGCGTTCCGCTCACCGCCAGCGAGCGTCCCGGCATCAGGCCGTCGACCAGTTGATTGAATGACAGCTCCTCGCCATACACGGGATACAGCAGCGGCACGGCTGACGGCGTCAGCTCTTCACTCTGAGCCGCGATCGTCATCGTGCGCAGCAGATCCAGCTTCGAATCGGCCCCTTTCGACCAACCGGCGCTCAGGCTCAGTTGTGTTCCAGTGCCGGCAATGCCGTACCGGGCCACCGAACGATGGACCACATCGGACACCAGGGCAAAGGTCCAGATACGCGAGCCGGTTCCGGGATCGTCTTGCTCCACAACGGCGAAACTGTCGTTCAGAATCTTGTCATTGCGGCTGCTGAGCGTGATGCGCGTCACCGTCTCGTTGGCATCCAGCGCCCATTCGCTGAATGTGCCCTGGAACACGCCGCTGCTGTACTGCGGTTGCAAGGGCGCGTTGTGCCCAAAGGGCGACACCTGGCTTCGCAACACGTAGACGCCCGACTTGGAGGCCGCAATGGTCTTCGCGCTGGGTGAGATGGTCGTGAGCCGCACCTGTGTGCTCAGTCGGCCTGGATGGGAGACCACGGCAGTCACGCGACGGATCGACGCGTCAAACCCGCTGCCGCTCTCCGTCACAATCAGAACCACCTCCCCGACCATGAGACTCACGTTCGTACCGGCCAGCCATAGCTCCGTCATGTTCCAGCTGAGCGATTGCGATTGAGTCTGTTGAACCAAGAGCGCGTTCCATGCCGGTCTCGCTTCAATGGCCTCGACCGTCTCGAAGGTCTGCGGTTGTTCATCAGGCCCGGGAATACTCTGTACCTTGGTCCCCACCGCCAACGTGATCGGCTGGGCCGCCTGTTGCGGAAGGCCGGGACTCTCTTCCAATGTGAACGCTAAATGCGTGGCAGCAGCCAGGCCGGGACCAAGTTGATACCCGAGCAGGCGCGACTGCTCCAGAATCGAGAGCCGCTCCGTGGCGGTCCGCAGATAGGATTCGTTGGCGATGCGTTCCTGATACAAGGTGAGGATGTCGCCGGTCATGGCCCAGGCATCCATGAGCGCAATGGTGAAATCATCGTCATCACGCGTCCTTAGCCCGCGCAGAACCGGCCAACGACTGTCAGACAGCCGCGCGTGGAGGCTCTGCCGGAACGTCTGGTAGGTTCCGACACGATAGGCGATGGCGGATAGGCCTGGTCGGTTCCAGAGCGCGCCGGGAGTGGCGGCATCGATCCCCGCGCAGCATCCGCATTCGTTCCGAGCGTCCTGACTCATTTCCCGCCTCCCAACGTGATGGTCAACCGGCCATGCTCCGGGAAATTGCGGTCGTTATCCAAGCGGGGAATCTCCAGCGCGGCCATGTCCAGTCGCCCGCTGTCCAACGCCGAACTTTCCGGCACCCCCTGCCGCTGAAACGTTCGCACCTCCACCGACTCGACCCCGGTGACCAGATGTGCGGCGCCATAGAGCGCACTCAGGTACACCGGCTGTCCGAATGTCCACAGATCCGGATGAAAAAGTCCCCGACGGCCATCCGGCAGGTCGCGATTGCTCAGCACATCGAGGAGCTCCCGCTCGACATCACTCCGGAAATAGTCGGTTCCTACACAGACGTGCAGATCAATTTCCAAGGACACGAACTGCGGGCCATCAATTTCCAGATCATGCCCGGCCATGCGATACCGTTCGACATGCGCGCGGATGTCAGTCTCAAACTCATCTGATAGGCCGACGCCTGCTTCACGATCGACCGTCACGAACACCGTGTGCCAACTCCCCGTCCAACGAAAGGTAGCGGCGGCCCGTTGCACGTCCGCACGACGTTCAGTCACGTCGGCATAATCGGCCTCCGTCACGGCGCGCTCCTGCACGCGGTAGGCCACGGGCGCGCGCTGACGCACGTCCTGCAACGATTCCGGCTCAAGTCCACCGACGGCCGGCAACGGATTTCGCACGAGGGCGATTTCGGGAAGCGTGTGCGCAATATGGACCAAAGAGTCCGCGCCGATGTTTCCCGCGCGGCCGTTCCCGACACGATACCGGGCGGCAAACGCGGTACCGGACTCCGGTCGGCGACCGTGCACGTCGTCGCCGAAGCGGATGATTCCGCTGCCCTCATTGTCCACTTCCACGACATACTCATCCCCCTCCGCACTGCTGTTCAGAAGATCGCGCCGCGCCGCCCACGTCGTCGTCACCGTGCCCTTCGTTCCGGTCAGGGTGATGGACGGCTGTACCTCTCTGAGGTCCCATTGCAATGCCGCTCGAGCCGAGTTCGCATGGGTGTACGCAGGCCCCGCATGGGTGAGTGGTCCCCTCGATAGGCTCGGCCGGAATCGAGGTGGAACCGGCTCGCGGGTGGACGCTGCACATCGATCCGCCTCCTTCGAGCGAGGCATAGAGAGAAACGGCTCGGGCACGGACCCCAGCGATTCATCCGCCAGCGTGACGCCGTGATCGGCCAATATGAGATTCCCGCGCACCACGGAGACGGCATCACGATAGCCGGCCTTCGTCTCGGCGGAAAGGCAGAAGGGAAACGGCAGGGCATCTTCCGGATGCCAGGTGATTTCAGTAATGAGCTGGTTCGTCACCGGGTCGGCAAGCGGCCCGCCTCCCTTGGCCGTCACCACGACACGATCCAGTCGCACGACATGACGCCTGGCGGGATCGGCATCTGAAGGTGAGCCGGTTTCCGGACCGATGACTTCCTCGAAGAGCACGTTCATCCCCGGCGCTAAATTGGGGTGATGGCCGGCAAGGGTGGCAGTGACTGACCCCTTCGGCAGGCAGCACCGCTGATCACTCCAACTGTAGAACCGTATCTCGTTATGATCGGCATAGAGAGATTGAACAGCCTCCATCGTTTCGAACAGCTGATCGGCCCGCTCATACACACGCGGATCGTCGGCAATGCACGTGAGCTGCCCCGGGATGTGCGTCGCCAGCTTAGTCCTCATGGGAATTGCCGGATTGCTGGGATCGACGCGCACCACGTCGGCGGAGACCTGAATCTGCATCCAGGTTCGCGCGTTACATCCCTCGCTCATGTAGTAGTCCATCAGCCGTGCGTGGCGGCGGACGGACACTCGACGTCGCGCCGTGCCCAGATAGGCTTCAGTCGCGACGGCATCCTGCTGGTAACTTAGTTGATCGGCCGTATAGGCCAACGCTTCTACCAGCATGACACCAAGATCGGCGGGACTCCGCTCTTTCCACTGCGGCATTAACGCCGACATCCGATCGAGCATCACGCGGCGGAAGCTGGCGTAGTCCTTCGCCAAATAATCGATCACCGGCGCCGGTCTCGGCACGTCCGGACAGATATGTTGCGGCGCACAATCGAACGGGCTTGGGCATTCGACCTTGAAGGAAAATTGGATGGCGGCCAGTTGCGGGTCGATTCCATCCGGCACCGCATCATTCAACGCACCGGTCACCAGGCGCAGGGTGTAGGTCGAGAAGTCGCCGGCCTGATCCACTTCGACGGTCACGATGTTGGCGGAGGGACCATTGCCGACGACCACGGACAGCACATGGAACGTCGTGATGCGCTCACCGCCTTCGATCCTGATGTTGGCCGGCGCCAAGGTCAGCGCGCCCAATGGCTTCACAAAGTGGAGCTCGAGCTTCCGTTGCCGTTCAGCCTCGGTCAGCGCGGTGTGATCGATCACCTCCAGAAAATCGATTCCGTTCAAGGTCGGATGATTGCGCACGACCTGACGACGCAATTCGTCGCAACAGGAATATTTCACGCTCCGCCTCCTTGTACGAAGGTGCCGACCGTGCGAGCCCCCGTCCGCCTGATCACATACTGCACGGTCACCCGCAGCGTCGAGTCCACGGCTTCTACCTGCACCGACTCCACCACGATCCATTCGCCGAGCCAACGCTGCAGCGAACTCTGCACCAGCACCTGGGTCGTGGCGGCCAACACCACGCTGTTGGGCGAGAACACCAGCTGCAGTAGGCCGCTGCCAAAATCCGGCCGCATGACCCGTTCACCGGGGTGGGTAAACAGCACCTGCTCGATCAGGTCGCGAATGTGGTCGGCGTCATCTGTGTCCGCCGTCCGGCCGCGCGCATCGAACCGATAGGAAAAATCTACCTGCGGCATCGTTAGACTCCCGTGACCCTGGTTTGGGTGACCGAGACGATCAAGGGCGTGCCGGACGGCGCGCAGATCGCCTGACTATCAATCAACAACAGCGGCAGGCCATTGCTCGTCACTCTAGTGGCCGCCGTCATGTATTGTGCGGTGACGCAAGGTCCATTCGCGGCTGCCGGCGGCGGCAGGGTGCAGCCGGCCACGACGTAGGCGCTGCTCATCGCCACCGTCGGTTGCCCGCTGACGAGCACACGCGGATTCGGCGCCACCGGCGTCGCCTGCCCGGCATGCGCACACATGACCGTCGCCCCGAGATGAAGTAGAAATCCAGGCATGGTATCTCCTTAACTTTCAGCCGTCAGCACGCAACTGTCAGCGGCCTCTTGAGAGCTGAACGCTGATCGCTTCATTCATATGATGGTGAGCGCGCCGTTGTTGATCGTCACCGCCGGTCCCACCAACGTCACCATCGCACCCTTGCCGTTCTGGATGTAAATCCCCGTATCGTTCACGATGAGCGTGGCCCCCGTGGCGCTCTTGAGCATGATCCCGCCGGTCGGACCCGGCACATCGCTGATCACGATCGCGTTTTGCGCCCCTGTCTGCAGCACAATATTCGGGCTGGCTGGGATTCCGGCGAGTCCCAGCACCGGCACTTCAGCCACGCTGCCGTACCAACAACCGCTCCAAATGGGGTAATCCATATTGCCCTGCTCAAATTCCACCCAGACGCCCGCGCCGATTTGGGGCAGCAGGTAGGCACCCATTTGTTTGCCGCTGGCGGGGAAACAGGGCATGGCCCACGAGGTCGGAATCAAGCCGGCCACATCCGGCACTTGAACTTGTAACCGTCCCATCTGCATGGGATCGATATTGTTCAGCACCGTGCCGCGATACTTGCCGTAATATTTCTGCGCCTCGCTCATACCGGCACCAGCGGTGTGATGGAGACCAGCCCGTTTCGCGTCAGGCGGAAGCTTTGCTTGCAGCTCCCGCGCTTGATGGTCGTGGTCACACTCTCCACGTAATACAGGCCGTCAAACGCCAATCCCGCACCACGCACGCCGACCAACCCGCGCGCCGTCAGGAGCCGGCCATACCGCCCCACATCCAGTGCCCCGCTCCCTGTCACCGCATCCATCGATTCGCTCGACGCCTTCAGGCCTTCATTGAGCGCCTCCGGTGCCGAGAGTTTCCCGGTCGCTTTCAACATCGAGAGTTTCGTGACCGGCGGACCCACCAGGCCCAACGGCGGCTGCAGCGGATTGATGTCGGGAATCGGAATGGGGATCGGAATCTTCGTCAGGGCGTTATGAATCATCACGATAGGCAGATCCTTCTTCGTCGAATTGAACTGGAAATTGAGCGACTCCACATTACGATCGGCATCCATGTCGACATTGAGCGCCGGTTGTGGAATCCCCACCTTGAGTTGGGGACCCCAATAGGCCGTGTTCGTTCCGGGGACCGGTCCCGGATCGATATAGAAGACGTACCCGGCGGCCTCGGCCAATTGAAGGATGTAGTTGAGATCGGTGCCCTGCTGGGACGGAATCCGCATCGTGGGAATCGGCACATCAAAGCCGATCGGCGGGACGGCCAACGGGATGACCCCGAAGACGGCATATTTCGCCAGGATCGCGGTGACGCGCAAATTGGCCGGCATGGCGGGAAAGGGCAAACCGTCGAAGGCCTGTAGATCCATGACTTTGGTGAGGTCCTCGCCGGTGAGCGTCAGCGTCGATTCGCCCGGCTTATCGCCGGAGCTGATTTCCTGGTTGGTGATGACCCCGTCCATCAGCACGTGGGGAATGAAGTTGATGGTCGCCACCAGAATCACGCGCATTAACGGCGTGCGCGTCGCCGCAACCAGGAATGCCTGCTGCAGCGGCGACTTGTTCTGAATCGTGAACTGCAGCTGGAATCCTCCCGCCGTGCCGGTCGCGCTCGTCACCTGGACCTCAGTCAGCGCCTCCAGCACCGCCTGAGGCACGGGAAACGGGACCACCGGCCCCGCCAGCATCGTCAGATGGATCCCCTTAAGCACCGGGAACCCCCGTGACGCCTTCCGGCAACGCGATGTGCACGATCGCGTCCAACCGCTCGACCAACGCGTCCGGCCGCACCGTATCGTTCGCGTCGCACAACCGCCAATATTGCTCCGGATCGCCAAGATACGTCGCTGCGAGATGATCAACCCGCTCGCCGGCCGCCACCCGATGTTCCTGCACGACGGTAAATCGGTCGCTCGCCGGCACAAATCGCCGCCGCAGATGCACCACCATCGTCCCGTCACTCCCGACGACCGACGTGGTCTTGACCCCGTAATACCGACTGGTCGGCGGAAAGGGATTCGGCTTGAGTGCACTATCCAACAACGCCTGTAATGGATCGGCCAT
>DAONAB010000041.1:12332-15323 GCA_035400805.1 Nitrospira sp.
GAAAGGGATTCGGCTTGAGTGCACTATCCAACAACGCCTGTAATGGATCGGCCATGATGAACTCCACCTAGCTGTCAGGTATCAGCTTCCAGATATCAGCTTTTTTGTTTTTAGCCTCGTCATGAGCGACGAAGCCATTTTTCTCACTTCGATGACATTTTGTTCCAAATCTACAGAACTGACTTGATCCAGCATCCCCAGATCTCTTGCCAACAGTATCTGGTACTGCAATTCGCTCGCCGATCCTGCCGCGATAGAAAGAAACCGAGCCATTTCCAAGTTGCTGTGCCTTCCACAACCCTCGGCGATATTCGAAGCTATCGAGACGCTAGCCCGTCTCATCTGACTAACTAACCCGTAAGCTTCATTCTTCGGAAAAGATGCACAGGCTCTGTAGACGTCTAGAGTCAACTGATGCGCAGCCTTCCATACAATCAAGGTTTTGAAGTCACGCAAGAAATTAGCCTCTTACCCGCTGTGGCCGAAGTCTCCGCATAACCTGAAGCTGACCAATGGTTCCTGACCACTGATCACTGACTGCTGTTGTCACGGAATTCCCGTCAGCCCGAGCGCGCCCAAGGTGCCGCCCTGCGCCTTCGCACGCAGCCCTTCCTTCTGCTGCAGATAACTCATAAACAAACTGCCCGCCTTGTGCGTAAACCCCACATCGTCGATGGACAGCACCCGCATGCCCAAGCTCACCTTCGCACGGATGGGATTAAGATTCGGATCGAACGCCTCCTCGGTCACGCTGAAATCGGTCAACCGCACCGGGATGACACGATGTTGCCCGAAGACAAACAGCGGCAATGCGGTCTCCATCGGAAGAATTTCGAGCGTCCCCAGACTGGACAACGTATGGTTCGTGGTCAGTTGTCCCGTGCTGGGATACAGCAGCGTCTCCAGCGCGGCGAGTTGTGGAGAAATTCCGGCCTCCCCGACCGTACGATCGCCGGCTTCCATGTCATCGGTCGCGTCGATTTCCGCATCCAACTTGATGGTCTCCACCGCCGGCCCTTTAAGCCGGAGCGCCTCCGACCGATCTCCCCCCTCGCTGACACCCTGTGCTTGGAGCGTACGGCTGAGTGACTCCGGGTTGTATTGCAGCGCAATGATCCGTTGCACCTGCGCCGTGGCCGGATCGATCAAGACGATGCCGCCTTTGAGGAGTTTGGGGGAACCGGAAAAACCGCTCATGCCTGGCCGATCCTTTCTCGTCTGTCGCCCCTCATTGCTCAGTCGTTTCCATAGGGGGAATCATGTGTTCCTGTTCAGCAGGTGTCTGTCCTGAGACTCGGCCTTGAACCGAAAATGGCGACAGAGCCGTCGCCGGCGCGTCGAATTCGACAACGAACGGCACATCCCCCGTGAGTGCCGTGGCCTCGAAGCGCGAGAGTGGAACTGTGGCGACTTGCTCGGGGGTTCCCCCGCAATGACCGGGACAGAGGTCCACCGTATCCATGACCGTGAATCGGACGGAAGGAGTCACGGCGATCGTTCCGTCTGGATGCTGTGCCAGATCGGCATGAATCGTGGCGTCCCGCGAGTCGTTTTGCGGCGAAGCCATGGCTCCGATCGGGTTCGAGAGCTGGTCTTTTCCTACACCCCCCGCCAGGTTGCCCGGTATGCCGGAGAAAAAGTTCATTTCCCTCACTCCCTTCGGCCGGTCGAGGTCAAACCGTTCGGCCGACAGCTGGGGGGTGAAATCGACAGCACGTGAGGTTCCACGGGGTATCGACTCAGGGTTCTGTTCAAGGTGGCGACGCAGCGCGCCGACGAGATATTGAGCAGCGGAGGAGGTCACGCCTGCTGCCTGGAAATCTGCTCCGAAGGACGCCGTCAGGTTGATCGGTGGTCCCCCCCCTTTGAGATACGTGTCCCACAACGGGACCACTCGCGCATCGACCTTTTGTTTGATCCCTTCAAGCAGGACCGGGCGTGCCCACAGCAACTCAGCCCTGGCAATGTTCACGTCTGCGAAGGGCTGGCAAAACGTCGAGGGACAGCCCGGCTCGGACCAGCGTGCAGACTGGCTGCTGGGTGAGTTCGCAAGTCGATCCAATTGATCGAGCGCGGCCTTTTCGGCGCGCTTGCCCAATTCTTCGCTGGGATGATCCCAGATGGCTTGGGCCGTGTCCTTCCAGCTCGATGAACCATCCGTCAAGGAATCCTCGTCCTCGGGGTCACGTTGGAGCGCATGCGCGGCGCCGCGCTGCTGCACGACATGGGTTAACTCATGGGCCAGCAGACGCCGGCCTGCGTGCGAGCCGGGATCATACTGTCCCGATCGAAAGACAATGTCCTGCCCGACGGTATAGGCCAGTGCGTCGACGGAGCGGGACGACTCCGAGGCGCTGTGGTCGGCATGGATGCGTACCTTCCCGAAGTCCACACCAAAGCGCGGCTCGAAGAATGCGCGTGTCGCTCGGTCGAGCGGTTGACCGGGGGATGTGAGCACGTCATGAACGACCGCCGGAGCCGCCAGTGGACAGATAGCGGCTGAAGCGGCCTTCCGCTGCGCCACTGCAGGTGGCCCCGCAGATCCTTTCGGCGTGGCGGCCTTGGCACTCTTACATTCACGCTTGGTCAGTACCAAGAATCCGTCCGGACAGTGATAATCGTAAAAACACAAGGGTGTCGCCGGCGGCGGCGTTTCCGTGGCGATTTGTCCCGGCCCCATGCCGACAACGATATCCGTCGCCCGCACGATGACTCGCACCACCAGCCCATCACTGAAATGGACGAAGCAGCCGTAGTTGCCGTTCGAGACCGGGGGCTCGCAGTTGATTTTTTCTACCCTCGCCTGGGACGGCGGCGTGATGTCGTGCTGCACGTAATTTTCGGCAGCCCGTTTGCTGATGCTCTCCGGATCGTTTCGCCAACTCGGGCAACGGCTGCCGCCGCCATCGGCAGAGCCGTCTTTGGGTGCCGTTCCGTCGGAAGCCGGCTGTTCACCGACCGGTGCCGATTCCTCAGCGGCTGCTGCGCGTT
>DAONAB010000042.1:0-15185 GCA_035400805.1 Nitrospira sp.
CCTCGCGACGGAACCCCGCCGAGTAGGAAAAGACCACGTCCACATACTCGGCAGCCGCCAACTGGCGATACCGGGCCTCAAACTCGGCCTGCGCAAAGCGAGCCACAAGGCTGCGTTGTTTTGTCTTGTAGGCCCCTTTCACGGCGGCTATTCCAGGTGACTGAAACGGCGCCACCATTTCCTTAATCCAGTCAACGTGCGGCACACAGTCGGCGTCAGTGAACAGGAGAAACTCTCCTTGAGCCGCTTCTGCACCGAGGTTCCTGGCCGCCGCCGGCCCCCGATGAGCTTGGCGAAGTACGCGCACCCTCGGGTGCGCGCCCCCCCAATCCTTGACGTAGTGTTCGATATACTCTGGCGTGCCATCCGTCGATTCATCATCGACGATGATCAGCTCGACCTCGTCCGCCGGGAACGATTGCCGCGCAAATGAATCCAATCCGTCGTGAATCGTCTTCGTGGCGTTGTAAGCCGGTATGACTACTGTTACACGTATTGCCATGAGTACCTCATCTCCGTCCCGCCGCCACGCAAGCGGCTTGTACGCGTACGTCTCCGCACGTGGGACGTCCCCCCGCACCGACCCCCACTGTGCGACTTCGGCCCTATATCACGCCTCCGCCCTCGCCATGCGCCCAATCGCGATGGCCATGGGTAGCGTCAGCCAAATCTCGCGCACCATCGGTGTGATCATCAAGAATGCCATCTGCCCGAGAATGATGCTGCACATGAGGATGGCATAGGAGCGCAATTCCGGGTGACGCAGGGCGCGTTTGGCGGAGATCAAGGCCCAGCTCCACATCCCAAGAAATGCGGCGAGCGCAAACATCCCCAGTTCGCTGGCCACCTCCAGAAAGACGTTGTGAATCGTGGACGGATGGGAGGAATGGTTCGCCCACGCCGGCAAATATTTCGTATAGTGCCAAATCGACTGCCCGAACCCGACACCGAACCAAGGATTCGCAACAAAGAGCTTCCAGCCTCCGACGATCGACTCCAATCGGAATTGCCAACTCCCGCTCGCTTCATTCACATCGGCTTTTCCGAACAACCCTCCGCTTTCTACCGCCTGCACCCCTGTCGAGAAGGATTCCGAGATCGCCTGATAACTCAGGAAACCCGTAAAAACAAATACCGCCCCGATAAGCAGCAGTACACGGACGGCACGCGAGCGGAACGACAGGGCAACGACGGTCATCAGCGCAAACCCGATCATCGAACTTCGGGCAAACGTGTAAAACCAGGCGTAGCCCATCAACGCCAGGATGCCTCCCAGCAGGACCTGTATCGACGGACGTGACTCCGTCAGAAACAGAAAAGCCGTGCAGGGAATGGCCATGAGAAAGAAGCTCGCTAGCATGATCGGGTGCGAGGTCGTGCCTTCGGCTCGGATCTTGCCCTCCAGGACGGCGCTAAGAGTTCCATCCACGCCGCCTTCGCCAGGTTGCCCGAGATTCTTCCGCCAGTCGCCTGGCATCACGAATCCGTAGTGCACCTGCGCGGCAGTAATAAGCGCTTCCACGAGGCCGGTGAATGCGATGACCCAGAGCAGGCGGCGAAAGTCTTCAGGGGTACGATTGAATGTGAGGGTAAAATAGAAGAGAGCCCCGTAGACAGGAATTTTCGCCGCCTCTCCAGGCAGACCACGCAAGCCCTCAGCGAGCAGCAGGGACACTATGGACGTCAGAAAAAACATGCCGGCCAGATAACCGGCGGGCCATCGCATAATCACAGGCCAGGGGCCTCGATGAATCAGCGCATTAAAGGTCACCATCCCGATGGTCAAGGGCGTGATCAGTTTGGTAACGGTGATGCTGCTGAAGAGATCGACCTGCACCGGAATAGTCGCCACCAAAATGTAATAGGGAAACGCGACCGATGTGGCCATCGTCCCGAAGGCCGTCCCGGCGATCAGAATCGCCAACGCTTTCGTCGAGAGCGCGAGCACCGAAGCGCCCAGTGCCGCGCCGATAAGCGTGGGCGCCGCAACCGTGCCGAATGCCGGTCTCATATACCTCGTGTCCCTTCCGCCAAGGGGCTGACTCGAGGCTTAGCTGACCGCAGAAACCCCAGCGCGTGCCTCAGAATGGCGACGATGGCCAGCGATTGGAGCATACGGGCGATCAGGGTGGTCCATGCAGCTCCGAGAGCCCCGTAACCGGGAATCAAGAACCACCCGGCGATGATCCACCCGAGAAACGCCGATCCTTGGATCAGGCTGAAGAGGTGCGGGCGGTTCATCGTGTACAAGACCAAATACAAAGGATGCGTCACCAGGGTACCGAGCGTGCCGATGAACAGAATCTGAAATACCGGAATCGTGCTTTCATAAGCCGGGCCGAACAACGCAAGCACCAGCGGTCGGGCGAAGTAGAGAAAGGGAAGAAGCGCGACCGCGATGACGGCATAGACAGGGAAGGACCGCTGTACATATGACCGGCATTGTTCGAGTCCGGTTAACTGGCTGACCTTCGGGAGTAACGTCGTCAAGAGGCTGACCGTCAGGAAATCCACTCCCATCAGCAGAGAGGAACCGGCGCCGTAGAGGCCGGCCTCCCGGGCATCGGCGACATAATTCAAGACGGGGACACCCAGGTTGACTTGAAGAATGAAGAAAAGGCTGGCCATCGCCGGCCACTTACTAAACCGCAGGAGTTCGCGCAGCAATTCCTTGTCAAGCTTGAAATTTGATAGGTGGGGCCGCAGCAGCCATAGACCCCATGCGGTACACGCATAATAGAAAAAAACATGGAGACCCATAACAGGCCCCAAGGACAGCCACCCAGTCCACAGCAAGATAGGCACACCGATAACGCGTAGGAAATTGACCAACCCCACCATCAGCCCGTAGGTCCCGAACTCCTCCCTCGCCTGCCAGACCGAAAGATTGAAACTCCACAATGCCGCCCCGAATGAACCGACCATGCCCAACATCACGGGCGAGACGTACGCGTGGCTGGTAGACGCACGTTCGGCGAAATGAACTCCCACGGCCACACCTAACAACACGATCGGAATGCCGAGCAGAATCCGAAGCGCGAGCGCGTTGGTCAACACGGCAGTTGCCCTCGCGGGATCCGTCCGTCTATTCATGGCGTAGAACCGGACGACTCCTGGGTTCAGGCCGTCGCCAAGAACATCGTTGCCGAAGATGAGGATCACGATAAACAGCGAAAACAGACCGAATTCCTCAGGCCCCATCCAGCGGGCGACGATCAGGCTCATGACAAATCCCAGGCAGGCCCCCGTCATTTTCCCGGCAAACACGAGGGCGGTCTGCTGCGACAGCGCCTTTAGACCCGTCCATTTGATCTGCATGCCCGCTCTACACCAGCCCCTTCACCATTGGTTCTCCAACCCCGCCGCGCATCGCCTTCTCAGCGAATAAGGAGACGTCGGCCGACCAACGGCCCACACAATGTTCCACCCCTCTTGTGATGTCGCCCGGCTGATACGATACTAAATCCAGCAACAGCGACGTATCGGCCTGCCAGTGCTTGGGATCGCCCGGTAACTCCTTATTCAACGTCACAATGGCCTTGCGGCTTCCGACCAGACGAGTGACGATCTCCGCCATGGTTCTGACCGAGGTAGAACTCCCGGACGCTACATTCACCGCCCAGAAACCTTTCGGCTGCCGCTCGGCGATTCCAAGGAAGTATCGGCAAATATCGTCGATGTGAAGAAAATCACGCGTTTCTGTCCCTGTGCCTTGAATGGTCAGATAGGGATTGTCGTCGATCGCCTGCCGGAAAAGTTCCCACACCAGCAACCGCTGCTGAGCCGGGCCGATGGTGGAGAACAGTCTGGCGACCACGACATTCAGGCCGAAACATTGCGCATACTCCTGCGCCAGTTGCTCGCAAATGACCTTGTGAAACCCATAGGGTGATATCGGGCGCAGGCTCGCTCCCTCGGTGACCGGCAACAGGGTCGGATTGCCGTACACGGAGGCACTGGACGGAAATATGACCAACGGCTTCACGTCGGCCTTTCGAACCGCATCCAGCACCGCGCCCCACGTCTCGACGGCCTTTAAAAAATCCTCGCGGGGTTCTTGAAACGAATACCCGACCGAGGCGGAGCCGGCGGCATGCGCCACCACGTCCGGGCGGTACGCATTCACAGCGTCGATGAAATCCGGGTGCTCGAGCGCACATCGCTTGAATGCCATACCTTCGATGGGCATCCCCTGCTCCGAGCGCGCGACGCCCAAGACCTCGTGTCCGCTGCTGAGAGCGTATCGAGCCATACTGCTTCCGACGAATCCGTGGCAGCCTGTAACCAATAGTTTCATGACCGGTTCACTTCCTGTGACGAAGACCCGTCTTCCGGCGCGATCTTCAAATCGTCGCCAGACCATTCCCCATCATTTGATGATGAAGCAGCTCCCCATCGGCGTTTCATAAAAGACCGAACAGTCAGTGCCTCGCAAAAATTCATCCACGGCCCTCTTGGCGCCGGGAAACACGCTATACCCGTAGTCATCGACGACGATGACGCCGCCCGGCAACAGCCTGGGATAGAAAAATTTCAGGCTGTCCAGAGTCGGCTGGTACAAATCGACATCGACGTGCACGAAGGCAAACTTCTTACTCTCGACTTCTGGAAATCGATCCGGAATCCACCCCTTGTAGATTTCGATGAAATCGAAACCAATTAGGGCCTTCTTCAAATCGTCGATGGTGGAGGAAAACCAATTCTTCTCAAATTCGGCTTCTTCCTTGGTCTGCCGGGCATAATCGGAGACGTCTTCGCTGGTTTTGTCGGAGAGTCCGCCTTCGAACGAGTCGAAGATATGAAACGACTTCGAGAAACCATGCCGGGCGAGAATCGTCGAAATAATATAGGCCGAATGACCTTTCCAACATCCGCACTCCGCAAACTCCCCGTCGATGTTCTTGCGCGCGGCCGACTCGGCCATCTGTTGCAGGCTATACATGCGGCATTGCAGGGGGAAATTATCCACCCATTCCATGCCCGACTTGGCGAGTCCTTCCCGGTAAAGCACCATTCGCGGATGATCTTGCTGAAAATATTCCAGCGTGTTCTTGTCGAAGAAGACGATGTCGGTATCGCGTTTTTTTTTGTGAAACTCGGCTTGGAGCCCCAGCATGGAAAACCCCTTCACGAGCGATGTCTTAATGATCTGCTTCACAACAACCTCCCACCCTCATTCATAACTTACAGCCGATCTCACCGAGTTGGCGTCTGAAATGTTCCTGGACCGAGCGCGCCTTGTTCCTGTCCGGACGCATACGCACTAATCTTTCGTAGACCTGAAACGTTCGCTCAGCCATGGCGGCCAGGCTGAGGTCGTGAACGATTTTGTCTCGAGCACGCAGGCCGACTTCGGTAAGCTCCTGGGGGCTCTCCCTCAGGCGTAGCAACGTCTCCGTCAGAACCGGCACATCGTCCACAGGCACCAGGTAGCCGGTCCGGCCGTCAGTAATCATTTCGGAGGCGCCCCCTACATCCGACGCCACCACGGGCTTCCCCATAGCCATGCCTTCGAGCATCGTAAAACTGAAGCTTTCGGCAAAGGACGGCGCTACCAGTACATCCAAAGACGCAAACACGGCGGGGATCTCCGCCAAGGAGACATGCGCCATGAGAACGGCCGAACCCAGACCATGCTCGGCGATCCAATCGACAAGCGTTTGCCGATATGATTCGAATCCGGGAAGCACCGTACCGACAATCACAAATCGACTGCGAGGATAGCGATCCAAGATCGTCCTGGCCGCCTTGAGAAAGTTCAGGTGGCCTTTGACCGGATGAATACGCCCCACCATGCCGAAGACGTAGTCGCCGTCCGCGGCAAAACCGGTCACGGACGAGGGGGCGAGGGAGCGAGTGGGATCGAACCACGCCGTGTCGATTCCATTGCGAATCGCGACTACTGGGGGGTCCTGCTCGCGTAGTTTTAATTCTGCACCGATGGCCACCGAATCGGTGATCACCGCATCCAGTCGCCGGAGAATCATCCGATCGATCCAGGGATAGACCGTCGCCCGCCAGGAGCCTCTAGGAAAATTGACCCATCCGAGAAACGAGGCCAGCACTGGACGTCCCGTGAGTCGCGCACTGAGTATCCCGATCAGGTCCGAGCGATGGTCCAGAGCATGCACGACGTCGGCTTCATACGCTTTAATCAAGGAGGCGGCCTTATAGACATCGCTTAGATCGAAGGGATTCCCGATCGGAATCGTGACGTGCTCAAACCCGGTCTGCTTCAATTCCTTTAGCCAGGATGTTTCGCCTAGCGCGGGATTGACGATGCACACCAGGAGGCAGCGAACTTTCTGTGGGTCGAATCCCTTCAAGAGAGAAAGAAGATAGGTTTCCCCTCCCGTCATGCCGGTAATCCCACGGCAGTTGCGAATGATCACAACTCGAATCGGTTTCATCAGCGGTTCCTACTCTCGGCACAGCCAGTCAGCATCGCTGGCGCCGTCATAATCGAGTCTCTCGGTACGATCTTGCCGCCGCGCCGACCGGCACAGCCCGCAACCAGCGGACCCAGGACACTCCGAGCGACAAGCCCCATCGTTCGTTCAGTGTATGCACGATCGCTCGTAAGCCGGCCGCCAGCAGAATGCTCAAGACCGGAATGGTCGGAATGCTGTAGCGAATGGTGGAAAATGTCAGCGCATGAACGGCCGCAAGGAATACGACCGGCAGGATCAGCGGGAACACCGTGATCCCCTGCCGCTTCGCCTCCAGCATGCCCAGGACCGCCACGCCCAGGAAGAAGGTTTGAAACAAGACAATGTACGATTGCGCCCAGCGATTGTCGGGAAGAAAAATCCTGAGCCAGAACCTGAACAGTTTTCGGACCGTCAATAATGCAGTATCGAACGGATGGGAGCGCATTTCCCGCCAGGCGGCCAGGAAAAATGCATGATCGTCAGGGACCGAAATGTGAACCGGCTGCGTAGCCGATCGGATCGACGGATAATTCGCGACAGGAGCGAGAACCCGATCCGCCGGCTCTGTCCCCGTGATTACGGCGCCGCGCCGCTCGAACAGCTGCACCCGGGTCATTTCATCGACTTCCCAGTCCTCCTTGCCCTCACTTACCATTTGATTACCGAGCCAGAGGGCGTAGCCTCCCCCGGTTGCCACGGCCACCACTTCGCCCGTCTCGCGATAGTTCCGAAGAGCCCAGGGAGCCACCACCATCAGGCAGGCAAGGGTCAGCACAGTCGCCGCGGATAGTGCGCGACCCGGTTCGTCCCGCAACTGATATACGACGCATGTCGCAAGCAAGGGCCACAAGCCCAACGCCACCGGCTTCACCAGCGCTGCGACGGCGATCAATGCGCCTACGGCCAGGTAGGCCATGAGACGTCGGGTGGTCACCGCCGCGATCCAAGCCGCGATGACGGCCGTGAACGCCAGGGTAAAGAGCGGCTCAGACAGGAATCGGAGCGAGTAATAAGCGGAAAGTGGATGCACCGCAAAGCTCACGGCAGAGAGCAATCCGACGGTCTCACCGAACAAGCGCGTGCCCAAGTAAAAGATCAAAACGGCCGTGACCGCATCCAATGCGGATTGAGTAAGAAACACCCCTGTTTCATTCTGCTCCCCGAAGAGCGCGTAGACAGCCGCCAAAAAAGCCGGATAGAGCGGAGCGCGCCAAATGATGGGCTCACCGCCCGCTTCGGCGACAAAACCATGGCCACGCGCCAGATTCACCGCAATGTCCGAGTAAACATCCGCGCGTTTGACGACCGGCACCGTCGCGTCGATGACCCCACCGACGCCGATACGCAGGGTGAAACACAGGGCAAAAACCGCACAAAGACACAGCCATTGTGAAGATCGGTTCAGCGCCATTGCCGGCCTACTCTCCGCCCTTGAAGGAGGCTTGCTTGAGGTAACGAGGGTTCTCACGAACCGCCCGCTTCCAGGCCCCCGTTTCATCCTCGAAGGTGCCAAACCTGGGCACTTCGTAGTAATCTTCGGCAATTTTGAAATCAGCGAGCGTGATCGCCTGCACTCGAGGGAACTGCGGCAACACGTCGCGGAACACCTCCTCTATCACCCGGGCTCGACTACTTGTCTTATCTCCCAACACCCCGAACTCAGGGAGAAATAGAGGCCGATTAGTCACCGCCCCCCAGGCGGCATACCCGGGCCCCAATGCCTCCGCGACGGACGTGGCGAGTTCCTGCTGTCGAAGTTTAGGAACGGCCAGGGGATCGATGAAATACGCACTCTGCCCCACCCAGTCGATGTAGTCGTCGCCGGGATAGAAATACTGGGGATGCAGCCATGGGGAATAATCCTCATGACGGGGATTCATATAGTGAGACCCGGCGTACATGAACCAGGTCACGTTTCGCACCTCTTCTCTTCGAAACCTATCGATGACGTAAATGAAGGCGTCTCTGATGCGCTCCGGCCCGTCCGGCCATGTCGGATCCCCGTACAGCCGGCACACATGATCGACATCGTCCAACCGCGTTCCGCCCTGCTTACCGAACCCCATCATCCCCTGGTAGTTGAATTCGCTGAATAGGGTGAGCATGATCGGATGCCCGTACGCCTTGATCTGACGGGCCACGCTCGTGATGTATGAATCGAAATCACCCCGCAACAGGCGATCGACCGTCACCGTCGGTTTACGGAATCCGTACCAGAACAGGTGTGACTCCCAATCACAACACTGGATGGCCCAGGCCACCGCCAGCACGCCACCCTCGCTTCTGACCTGCTCGGCCAGCTGGAGCGGACTGAGCAGGGATGATTCCAACGGATCCGTGAAGGTCCTGAAATGCGGCGAAGATGCGGTCCAGTCGTCGTCGGAGACCCAATCGTGAAAGGTAAACACAATGGCGGGCCGATGCCCGCTCTTCGCCGTGAACCGTATCCGGTCTTCCGGGATCGTACCGATGCTGTACAAGCCGATGTAGGCACCGTTCGAGGGCGGAGTCAGGGTGACACCATCTACAGCGGAAGCACGATGGTGTTTCGGCGCAGGCGCCTCGGTCCGACAACCGGCCACCGCCTCGGTCGCCGGTGAAGACCGGGCGTCCGTCGCAGCCAATAAGAGCCCGGACAGGAGCAACACTCCACAACAAAAGCCCCGTCCGAATTTGGACGGCTTGCTACGCACGACCTGCTCCCTTATCCAGCTCGACGATCTGCAGATAGCCGTATCGACGCACGATCGGAATTGACCCGGCGAGTTGATCGCAATGTCTAAGTAGGGCCGTCATCCGTGACCAACGTTTCTTGAACACGTAGAAATCGAGCAACCGAAAGAAAAGGAAACTCGGAAAATGAATGGTGCAGGCGCCGGGAAAGACGCTCTGAAGCGTCGCAATATCGCGACGGGTAAGCGGATGCTCATGATCATCGCTGTATTGAGGCACGCCGAACCGTCCGCAGACCTTGCTTCTGGCCGCCATGAGCAACGGATTGAGCGCGGAGTTTTCGATGAACACCGCTTTCCCCCCCGGCTTCAAGACGCGAGCCAATTGCCGGCTGGCCTTGGGAAGATCCACGTGGTGCAAAACAAATGTGCCGAACACGACGTCGAAACTCTCGTCCGGAAAATCCAGTTCCTCGAAGGGCTTGCAAAGAAAGGTCACATTCACTCCGTTCGCCTTTGCCAGCCTTCGCGCCGTATCGAGTTGACCGTCCGCCGTATCGAACGCGGTGACGATCGCGCCACGTTTCGCCAGCATCACAGACGTGTGCCCGGGACCGCAGCCGCAATCCAGCAGCACCTTGTCCTTCACATCACCGAGCAGGGCCAACGCATAGGCATAGAGTTCATACAGGCCCCAGAGGGTGAGCCAATAGTCATAGGGCGCATACCAACCGTCTTCTCGAACGAACCCCTCCACCGGGGACGCCTTCTCATTCATCTGTAGTACTCCCGCGATCGAGTCACTCATACGCCCTCCCTCCCACCGGCCGCCAACCAGCGCCCGTAAATCCAGTCCGGAATGATGTATCGACGCTTGTTCAACACGAGTCCCAGCAAGTGCCCTCCTGCGGCCTCGATCGACATAGTGGTCCTGGCCGCCGCCACCGACACCGTCCGCTCAGCCTCGATCACCAGAATCGTGCCGTCGATTCCTGCGATGGCCACACGCATCTCAGGAAAGGAGGTCAACGCGGGGCCGTCGATCACGATTAAATCGAACCGATCGCGCATGGTCTTGGCGACTTCCGCCAGATGCTCGGCAAATTCCAGCGCGGTGCCTTCCTTGTGCCGAACCAGCAAGCGATGGAGGAGCGGGAGATCGGTCGACTCGGGGTCAGCCTGACGGAGCCGGCCGGCATCCGGCCCTTGCTTGTCGGCGGCAGCGCCATCGTCGGTAGTTGGCTTCCCGGAATCGGCCGCTTCAAAGGTGATGAGCAGTACGCGAAACTTCTGCTCGGCCAGCACTCGCGCGAGCGCCCCAGCTACGTGCGACCGGCCTTCACCGCGGAGGGCGCTCGTGGCAAGCAGTGTTCTCAGACCGCGCTCATGGTACGACCGAATGACCTGCTGCGCGGCCTGCCGTAACTCAAGATCGAAACTGACAGCATCGGACGTGCCAGGACGGACGAGCGGTAACGCCGCGAGCACAGGCCGCCTGAGAGCATCCTCCACCTCCTCGCGGGTGACGAAGGTCCGGCGCATGTACTCGGACACATAGGCTGAGCCGAATCCTCCGACCAATCCGATCAAGAGTCCAATCACCACGTTGAGCAACTTGCGGGGCCTGATGGGTTTCTGCGGAGCCGTAGCATGCTCTATCGCATTCACGTTCGAGATGCCTTTGCGGTCCAACACTTCATTGATACGCGACTCTTCTTCCTTCTTGAGGTAGATGTCGAAGGCTTCTTGCTTGACCTTGACCTCGCGCATCAGCCCCTGCAATTCCATCTCGCGCTGATCCAGGGTATTGAGAGAATCCCGGTAGGATTTAAATTGCTTGGTCAGCTCCGAGAGGCGCGGACGCAAGCTCTCGCGACGACCTTCCTCCATGACCAGGTTGCGCTTCAACTCCTGATAGGTTTGGTTAAGACCGGAGGTCGCTGCGCCGGTGACCTTCGCACTCTCCGCCTGCAGACGGGCACGCACGGCGGCAATTTCACGCACAAGCTCTCCGGCAGCGGGACTGTCCGGTACATACTGGGAATACTCCAACTCCATCTGCATCAACCGGTTCTTCAGTTGATCCAGCATCGGATTCCGCTCTGAGACATTCGTGAGCGGAATCGCCTCCTGTTGCCCTGCCAGCCGTTCCTTCAGTTTGGTGATGCGCACTTCCGTTTCTGCGACTTGTACCTGACTCTCACGAAGTGCGGCTTCGGTGTGCGTCACTTGCTGCAGGAGATGCCGCTTTTGATCTTCGATGGAGACGATGTTCCATTTGTCTTTGAAGGCCTGTAGCCGGAGTTCGGCCTGCTGCAACTCGCCGCGCATCTGCTTCGTCTGCTCGTCGAAGAATTCGCGCGCACCTTTGCCTTTACGGATGGACAGCTGGTGGTCCATGTAGATCCCCACCAATGCGTTGAGGGCATCGGCGGAAAAGTTCGGATCTGGCGAATCCAGACTGGCCACAAACACATGCGTTTGCCGCACCCCCTCCACATTCAAATGAGCCCGAATCTGCTGCACGGCTTGATAGTGCAAGTTCTCCGGCTTGGATTCATACCCGATCGTCGCCAGCACTTGAGCGACCGGCGGCAGACCGGCCAGCTGCTTGAAGACGAATTTCGGCAGGTCGGCAACCCAGTCCCAACGCCCCCGCATGGACGTCAACACCCGCTCATTCCCGAAGTAGTCGACCAACTTATCTAGTAGAATCGGGCTGGTGAAGATTTGCACCTCGGTCGCCACATCATCTTTCTGGGTGATGTCGGAAGGCGTGAATACCTGACCCGTCAACGGGGTGCTCATGCTGAAGGGAGTCCGCGCGTTCTGAATGAGGAGTCGAACCTCGGCGCTGTAGATATTGGTCATCAGAAACGAGCCCGGACCGGCCACCATGGTCGCCACTCCGATAATTGTGAGCAGCATGCGCTTCTGACGGAACACAGTAATCAGATGTTCTCTTAGACCGAACGCGGATCGGTTTGGAACGGCGGCGGATTTCGCTTCGGGGAGCCCAGTCGTGTACGGCACGTTCATCACACTCCTTTCAGCAACACCCGTGCGGTCCGGATGAGAATGTACAGGTCCAGTAACAGTGAATGCGTGCGGACATATTCAAGGTCGTATCGAATCCACTCCGCGAATCGATTCCGATTGCGCGCCTTCACCTGCCAGAGACCCGTCAAGCCGGGGGACACACTCAATCTCGCATCGCGCCATGTCGGGCAGAATTTCATCTCGTCATAGGCCAGCGGGCGAGGTCCGACAAGACTCATTTCGCCGCGTAAGACATTCAACAGCTGCGGCAACTCGTCGAGGCTCGTTTTGCGGAGAATCTTGCCCATGCGGGTAATACGGGGATCTTCCTCTAACTTGAACATTGGTCCGTCGACACTGTTTTGTGCCCGCAACTCTTTCTGACGCTTCTCCGCATCCGGCACCATGGTTCTGAACTTATGCATCCAGAATTCCCTGCCGTTTTTCCCGCACCGCTTTTGGGAGAAAAACACCGGGCCCGGAGAATCCAGTTTGATCGCCAAAGCGATAAGCGCCATGAGCGGACCTACGAGAACCATCCCGAAAGCGGCGGCCACGAGATCAACGACGGATTTGACTAGGCCATACATCGACCGTTGACCGTTGCCTCTCTGCGCCTTTCCGGACGACCGTTGAGCACGCCTCGTCCGTTGCGCCGGCTTGCCCGGAGGAGCCTGGGAAGACGGTCCATGCGGCTCATACATGGCTGGCTTCGCCTTGGTCCAGAATGTGCTCCGAAGGCGCATGCCCTCGGGTACGGCCTCGTCGCCGGCCACCACGGAATATTCCACCCTGGCATTCCCCTGTACCCGCGTGCCGGACCGGAGCACACTCTCGCGAACGAGACTTCCCTTTTCCAAGTGAGAGGTCGGACCGATCACCGCGGGCCCGATCAGGTGTACATAATCTTCCACCACACAATTGGGGCCGATCACCAAGGGGCCCAACAAGAACGAGCGCGGCGAAATATCCGAATTTTCACCGATGACAATGTCGTCCATGCCACCGTGGCGACTGTCGCCACGCGCGCCGGATTGGATGTCTTTGAACAGAATCTCGCGATTCAACCACAGAAAGTCCTCCGGCCCCGTGATCGTACACACGCCGCCTTGGATTTGGTGGGCGCGAATCGAGCCGCCACGGCTTCGTAGCAACGGTACCAGTTGCTCGTTCACATCAAAATATTCGTCCCGAGGGATGAGCGGCAGCACCTCACGGTTGAATACGTATACCCCGCAAGGCGTCAGCTGACTTCGACGGTTCCTCGACCAATGTAGAATATTGACCCGGGAGACGAGCCCGGTCTGGTCCACTTCGACACTTTCCAGGTCATCGTCGTTGCCTGCCATGCGCTGAGTGACCAACGTAATGCCAGCATGATGTGATTCATGGGCGTCGAGGGCAGCCTCCAGGTCCACGTCGCGCAAATACACATTGGCATGAATGGCCAGAAAGGTCGGCGTGTCGAGAAAGTCTTCCACCGCCTGCAAGCCACCAGCGGTTCCTCGATAGACGGGCTCTGTCCGCCAGAACACGGTCATGCCGCAGGCACGACCGGCTCGACACACGAGTTCCCGCACATACGGGTCTTGCTCACACGACACAACCGCTACCTCGCGGACACCTTGTTGCTTGAGAGCCAGCAGCAGGTGGTCGATCAAGAGCTCGTTTCCGACTGGAAACGCCAGCATTGTTCCGACCCATGGAGCACTTTCCATGATCACGGCTTTCATGCGATGGCCCTTGTTATCAAGAGAAACACGCCTGACCCTACATCCCGGGACAAGACCCTCCAAAACGATGAAGAGGCTGCAAACCAGACTATTCGACACACACCCTTCACTGCCGGGAGCGGCACAGACGCACCCCTAAATACGTGAACCGCTAACATTCACTACCTCGGTCGTTGACCAGTGCGGACCGGAGAATGCTGTAGTCCAGGGACAATTCGGCGACACGATGCTTCAGGCGCCGATTCTCAAGCTGCAAGGACCGCAGGTGCCGGGCAGGATCCATGTCGCCGGGGAGGTGTTTGGCGCGCCAGCGATAGAATGTGCTGACCGAGATCCGGTATTTCCTGCACGCACGTGTGACCCCTCCCTCGGCACTTCCTTCCCTCAGGATCTGCAACTTTTTTTCTTTACTGAATCGAGACGGCATCCGTCGACGTTTCCCGTGTGCGACCTGCTTGGGTAACCGCGTACATCCTTCCGTGGACAAGACTCGGTTAACTCCTCTTCGTCATATCCGCAGAACGTGCATCCTAACGGGGGACTCTTATACAGCGGGGAAGCCCGGCGCACATCGGCTATTGGTGCCGTTTACTCGGCAAGGCGATGGGGGGAATGCTCGTACGTTTGTGCTGGGTCGGATGTGAAAAATAATCCGCAAAACGGAGGGCACAAAATACCCGCATTAATTCCGCTGTGATTCTGCGGGTCTATACCACGCGATAAAATCGTAACCTCGTAAGCACACGAGCAGAGCCCCTCGTATACCTGGCTGTGCACACTTATGTACGCTAGAATTTATCTGTAATAAAATGATCGTCGATCCTCGCAAAATGTTTATCAGCAAGGCTTTTTGACCTATCGATGATTTAAATTTCGCAATTGATTGGAGCGGGGCTGGTGTGAGAGTATGCGTCCATGCATGAGCGATCCATCACGTGTTTAACCTAGAACTGAATGCGTAATATTTCGATTAACTCTACAGAGACGTATTTGGGCACGTTACATGTCGTTCAGGGAACGTGTATCAGTCGGGAGGATTGATGAGGGGAATAGAAGAAGGAAGAGCCGCGACCGTGGTGGCGATCGTGAGCAGCAACTATCTTTTGCGGCTCGGTCTGCAGAAGATCGTCGAAGATGAGAAGTGGATTCGCCTGACCGGGCAGTCTGCGCACGGCGTGAATCTCGACGACTTACTGAAGTCCGAGCACCCGCACATCGTGATCTTGGATACGGAGAGTGAGCACACGGTGCAGGACATGATCCGGACCATCAAGGAAGCCGTCCCGGCAATCAAAATCATCCTCCTGGCC
>DAONAB010000043.1:0-2160 GCA_035400805.1 Nitrospira sp.
GCGGCATCGGCCGGCAATCCGTTGAGGACGGAAGTCAGGGTGCGTTGAAGATGGGTTTCCGCTGCGGCTTTCGCTGGTTCGACTGGGGGACTCATCGACCTCTATGCAGAATGCTTCCGATCATGCAGGGGGCGGCGATTGTCGATCGGCATCTTGGTGCTGATCGGGAACCATGACCCGCTGCACGTGCGAAACACGATGCTCGTTATAGGTTGTGCGCTCTCCGCGGTGAAAATCGAGCGTCGGGGCGCATTGTAACAGTCATGTCAGAGTAACTCAAGGAAAGACGCAGCACTCACGAGTGCTCCGACCCATCGGGATTGATGATAGTCGGGGGACGTTGCGGACGATGGCCCGGTTCGACCCGGCTCTGTTCCACCACCAGCAGCATGTTGAGAATGCTACTGACCAGGCTGATGACGAGCGCGCCCCAGAACGACGCGCCGAACCCGGTCACGGTAAACCCTTTGACCAACGCCGCCGTCAACTGCAGCAGCAAGGCGTTGATGACGACCATGAACAGCCCGAGAGACACAACGATCAACGGAAGCGCCAGCAAGTACAAGAGCGGGCGAATCAGGCTGTTCAGTAGTGTCAGGACCAGCACGGCGGCCACCCCGGCACCAAGACTGTCGGACTCGATGCCGGGCACGATGGTCACGGCCAGGAACACGGCCAGGCCCATGATCAGGACCCGCATCATCAGGGGCCGAACCCCGTCGCCGCCTGATCCGCTGTGCTGGTTGTGCGAAAGCTGAAACACGCGCATGGCTCGCTATTGGGCTGCCTTCGGTTGGGAGTCGGAATAATGGACTTCCGTCGCTGTCAGACCATCAGTGCCTTTTTCCGCCTCGATCACCACCCGGTCTCCGACTTGAGGAGGACTCTTCGGACGGCGCAGATTGCGGACTTTGTATTGCGTTTTGTCCGTGAGACGAACGGAGACGATCTGGCCTTTAGGGGTTTTGACTTCCATGTGGGTGGCATCGATGGCCGACACGACGCCGAGCACATGCTGACCACTGCCATGGGCGGCCACGAGAGCCGGAGCACAGACGAGGAGGAGTGCGAAGATGAAGAGGCGAAGGAATGTCACGGGAAAATCCTTTCGTTGAGGCATTAGTGGCGGTGCGCGCCGGTAGCGCTAGATGCGGCGGCGTCGTCTCCGCTGAGGAACTGATCGATCAGGGCTTCGTCTTGCAATTCTTTCTTGGTCTTGGGATTCAGCGCGGCCATTTCCAGCAACTCTTCTTCCGTCACGCTGGGCAGATGGCGGATGAAATGCACGAGTTGCCAGCTCCCGCTGTCCTTGACCGGATCGCCGCTACCCCAGCCGGGCATCGCCGTGAACCGGATGCCGTTCTGGATGATGAAGAACAGTTCGCCATCCGACATCGTTTGCGTCTCCGGCAACCGGAGATCCGGAGCCTTGGGGTAGACATTTCTGCCGATCACGGTGTCCCCGCTGCCGTTATTGGCATGGCAGGAGGCGCAATGGTCGGCGAAATGGGCGCGGGCGTCCTTCATCAACTCCTGTGTCACGGGCAGTGGATTGCGGAGTCGCCTATTTTCGTAGGGGATGGCCAAGTGTCGAAGTTGTCTGGCCAGTAAGACTTCCAGCTCGTTCGGTTCGGCCTTGGCGCTAAAACCGGTTGAGTAGGATTGGTATCCGAACCACCCGAGGATGCCCAAGGTCGCGAGGAAACCGACCATCAAAAGTCCGCAGATTTTTTTCATCAAAGACAAGCCTTCCCAAGCAGGCATTGAGCCTGTTCATCACTATACAGTCTCATTGGAATGAATGCCAATTGGACTGGCTTTGCGACAAGCGGATGGGCGCGTGATTTATGCAGCTGGTGGTGCAGGGGTGAGTACTCGTAGCACAAGGATGGCGGTGACCGGCACATACATCAAGAGGCCGGTGGTGCCCTGCAATGACTCGCCGACCCAGAAGGTGACGGCGAGGTTGAAAATCAGCACGCCATAATAGAGGCCTACGCCAAGGAGGAGGCGGTGGGTGGTTGACGGCGTCTGGGGTGGAAGTGCGGAAGCGAGGCGGCGGTCGAGCGAAAAGTAGATCAGCAGCGAAAGGGCGCCGACCACGGCCCATCCCGCGTAGTTGGCCATGGGCACGCCGTAATGGACGCCCGGGTCCGGATA
>DAONAB010000043.1:2260-4775 GCA_035400805.1 Nitrospira sp.
CCGTGAGGATGAAGACCGGCCATGACGTTCGCTCCGCGGGCGCAAACGACAGTCGGGGAAGTTGTCGGCCTGATCCTCGGTGGCCCGATGCCATGGGCAGGAGAAGCAGAAGAGCGAGACAGTAGCTGGCGAAGAGCAGAAACGAAAACGAGATCGAGTCCATGAACGGAATGTTCGAAACGTAGAGTTCCTGACCGACCGTGGACCCGTTGTAGTGGTACCACCCGAACGGAATGCCGTTACGCGTCGAGGAATACTCACAGACGAAGGCGGTGATCCAGCTGATGAGCCAGAAACGCCACGTCCGCGGCCAACCGATCAGCAGAATCGCTGAAAACAAAAACGCCGCGAGGAAGGCAAAGACGTAGGGACGGAGGAGGATGGTTTTGAGAAAAAGGTCGAGAAATTCCATTAATGCTCAATTTTCAATGCTCAATGGGCAATGAAAGTTGAATGGATTTAAAAGTGAACCGTGAGCATTGAACATTGTGCATCGGATGCCTACACATACCCATGCTCGCGAAACCACCGCACCGCCTTCTCCAACGCGACGTCAACCGGTGTTTGGGGCAGGCCGAGTTCGCGGATGGCCTTTGAACAGTCGTAATGCATCTTGTACTTGGCCATCTTCACCCCTTCGAGCGGGATGCGGGGGGGCACACCGGTCAGGTTCGAGATCCACTGATTCGCGTAGGCGAGCGGCAGGATAGCCAGGCGCGGGAGTTTGACCGAGGGCGCCTTCACGCCCGTGATTCGACTGAGGATGTGAAAGACTTCGTTCAGTAGAAGATTTTTATTGCCCAGAATATAACGTTCGCCCTGTCGGCCCTTTTGCATCGCGAGCAGGTGGCCCTGCGCGACGTCGTCGACATCGATCAGGTTCATGCCCGTTTCGATATAGGCGGGCATCCGGCCCTTCATGAAATCCACGATGATCTGGCCGGTGGGCGTCGGCTTTACGTCTGCTTCTCCGACCGGTGCGCTGGGGTTCACGATGACGATCGGTAGGCCCTCGCGCGCCAGCTTCAGCACTTCCTGCTCGGCGAGATATTTGGACCGTTTGTAATGCCCCGCCATCTGTTCCAGCGAGACTGGTGTCTCTTCGGTGCCCAGTCCTCCGCCGGGAGGCAAGCCGATCGCGCCGATGGTACTGCAATAGACCGTGCGCTCGATGCCGACCTCACGGGCAGTTTCGAGCAGCGTTCTGGTGCCGGTGACATTGATGTCGTAGAAGATGGAGGGATCTTTGGCCCACAGCGCGTAATGCGCCGCCACGTGATAGAGCTGCCGGCAGCCTCGTAGGGCCTGGCGAAGGGACTCCCGATCGCGAAGATCGCCGTGCACCTGTTCGACTGGAAGGCCGGCCAGGTTCTGCAGATCCGCGCCTTTGCGGGAGAGCGTCCGGACGTCCACCCCGGCCTTGACCAGCGCGCGTGCGACGGCTCCGCCGACAAACCCGGTGGCTCCGGTGACGAGCGCCTTCATCCTTGAACCCTCGTGAATCGCGACGCGTGACGGGTGAAGCGTTCAGGGCGCAGGTAAGCCGACCGATGAGGGATCATTCGCTTCACGAGATGCGTTTCACGAACGACGATTAGTTTTTTCGCGCCGTAATGTAGCGCGCGATTTCACGGAGCGGGTCGGCTGAGGGGCCGAATGTGTTCAGCCGGCCGATCGCGCGGGTCACGCAATCGTCCGCCAGCTTGCGCGCCCCGTCGACGCCATAAAACGTCGGATAGGTCTTCTTCCCGCGCTCGGCATCGGTATTGGGATTCTTGCCCAGTTCTTCGCGCGTCCCCGTGACATTCAGCACATCGTCGGCGATCTGGAAGGCGAGGCCGATGTCCTCGGCATACCCCGTCATGTCGTCGAGTTGCCGATCCGTCGCCCCGGCGGCAATCGCGCCCATGCGCACGGCGGCGCGAATCAGCATGCCGGTCTTATGCTTATGGATGTTCTGGAGCGTGGGGAGGTCGATGTCCTGATTTTCGGCCTGAATGTCGAAGACTTGCCCGCCTACCATGCCCATATTGCCGGAGCCGTAGGCCAACTCCTGAAGCATGCGTACCTGCCGGACGGGGTCGCAGCCTTTCATGAGCTCGGGCCGGCTGATGAGATCGAAGGCCATGGTCAGCAGGGAGTCGCCGGCCAGAATCGCCATGGCTTCGCCGTACACCTTGTGGTTGGTCGGTTTGCCCCGGCGAAAGTCGTCGTTATCCATCGAGGGCAGGTCGTCGTGAATCAGGGAATAGGTATGGATGAATTCCAGCGAACAGGCCACGGCCATCAGCCCGGGCGGTGTCGAGCCGAGTGCCTCGGCTGCGGCGATGGTGAGGATCGGTCGGACGCGCTTGCCGCCTGCCATCAAACTGTAGCGCATACTCTCATGGAGGGTCGTGGGGGGCGTGGCCGCGGGAGGGCTGACCTGATCGAGAAAATGGTCCACCGCCAGCCGCTTCTGTTCGAGATACTCTTTAATGTTCATGGGTAGATACGGGACATTCACGATGAGTGG
>DAONAB010000043.1:4875-14923 GCA_035400805.1 Nitrospira sp.
GTTCGAGATACTCTTTAATGTTCATGGGTAGATACGGGACATTCACGATGAGTGGTTGGGAACCGGCGGAGAGTAGCAAAAGGGTGAAAGGGGTGTCAATTGAGAGGGGGTGCCCCCATAAGCGGCTCCTCGCTCGCAGAGCGCGCACCAAGAACAATCATCAGCTGAAATATAGGGCGGTGCTCGCTCGATGCGCGCGGTAGAGCCGCTTGTGGGGGCACTCCAACCTGGGAAGAAACGAGCGAGCTTGGTTGGAGCATTTTAGGTCGCGGAACGCGCGCCCCCAGAAGGACCTCGTTCGACGCGAGCAAGGGGAGACCGGCGACGCCTCTCTCTTCTAGGGGGGCGGTACGAGAGAGTTTGGAGGTAATGTCGGCGAAGCGGCGAGTGATCGGCTTCGGTCTGGCGCTCCCGTTGATTTCCCTGCTGGAAAAGGGTATCCCTCAGCGGCGTCTATTCATCGGGAACTCACATGCCGACATTGACTTGGATCGGGAAAGAAGCGGTGGTGAATCACCACCAACAGGTGCCGTTTCACTTGCTCAAAGACGTGCCTGAACTTGCCTGCGGTGAGCCGGGCGACGGCAATCTTATTGTGCAGGGAGACAACCTCGTGGCGCTCAAAGCGCTGCTGCCCTATTACGCCGGACAAGTGAAGTGCATTTACATCGACCCGCCCTACAACACGGGCAATGAGGGCTGGGTTTACAACGACAACGTGAACAGTCCCTTGATGCGGGAATGGCTCGGCAAGGTGGTGGGCAAGGAAGGCGAGACGCTCGATCGCCACGATCGCTGGCTCTGCATGATGTATCCACGGCTCGCACTGCTGCGGCAGTTTCTTCGGGAGGACGGTGCGATTTTCATTAGTCTTGACGACAACGAGATTCACACACTGCGCTATGCAATGGATCAAATATTCGGTTGCGGCAACTTTATCACTACTGTGTTGTGGCAGAAGGTATTTGCGCCGAAGAATACGGCACGGCATTTCTCTGAGGATCACGATTACGTCGTTGTCTATGCCAGAAATGCGAATGTCTGGCGCCCCAATCTCGTGCCGCGAAGTGAGGAAGCGAAAGAACGTTACAAGAATTCAGATAACGACCCGCGAGGCCCTTGGACTTCAGGCGATTTGCAGGCGAGAAACTATTACTCGGAGGGTACGTATTCTATCACTTGCCCATCGAGTCGCGTAATTTCAGGGCCCGGTGCAGGCATGTATTGGCGTGTATCGAAGAGTAAGTTCGTGGAATTGGACCAAGACGGTCGAATCTATTGGGGTGCGAAGGGCAACAATATGCCGCGATTGAAACGGTTTTTGTCTGAGGTGAAAGATGGTGTGACGCCTCAAACACTTTGGTTTCACGGCGATGTTGGCCATACCCAAGATGCAAAAAAAGAACTGCTGCAACTCGTTGAGTTTTCCGATTCAGAGTCCGTCTTTATTACCCCAAAGCCAACGCGTTTGATCGAACGGATACTCCACATTGCCACACGTCCTGGAGATTTGGTGCTCGACTCGTTCGCTGGTTCCGGCACAACCGGCCATGCAGTCCTGAAACTCAACCGAGCTATAGCTGTCCAGGAGCCGCGCCGCTTCATTCTCGTTGAGATGGAGCCTAAGATTGCTCGCGACATTACCGCCGAACGTGTGCGTCGTGTCGCTCAAGGCTACAAGAACGCGAAGGGTGAATCGGTCGAGGGCCTTGGTGGGGGATTCCGCTATTGCGAACTGGGCGAGCCACTGTTCGATGAAGGCGGCAAGATTCGCGAGACGGTGAGCTTCAGTGATCTCGCGCGACACGTCTATTTCGCCGAGACCGGCGAGCCGTTGCCGCGTGGACGTGTGTCGAAATCTCCGTTTCTCGGCGAATGCCGCGGCGTGGGGATCTATCTCCTTTACAACGGCATCCTCGACGATAAGAGCGCTCGTGGTGGCAATGTGCTCACTCGTGCAGTGCTGGCGACGCTCCCCGTATTTGAGGGGCAGAAAGTGATCTATTGCGCGGGTTGCCTGCTGGGGAAAGACCGGCTGCAAGCCGAGCGGATTCTGATCCGGCAGACGCCGTATGAGATCAAAGTGTCATGAGCGCGGCCAACGATTGCCAAGAGTATTCTTGTCGGTTCAACGATGCCTCGGGAGGCCGATCTCATGAAGCGGTCTAAGCCCATTGAGTCCCTGATTCTGGCGATTCGCGGTCACAGGGTGATGATCGACGCGGATTTAGCCGGCCTCTATGGGGTCGAGACTCGAGCGTTGAATCAAGCCGTGAAGCGCAATACTGATCGTTTCCCTAAGGATTTCCAGTTTCGGCTCACTGCCGGGGAGAAATCCGAGGTGATCACAAATTGTGATCACCTCAGTCATCTGAAGTTTTCCAAAAGTCTCCCGTTCCTCTTTACTGAACATGGCGCGATTATGGCCGCCACGATTTTGAACAGTCCGCAGGCTGTTTCGATGAGCGTTTTTGTCGTGCGGGCATTCATTCAGATGCGTGAGCAGATTGTCGCTAATCAAGCCATTCTGAAACGTCTTGCTGAAATTGACCGGACGTTGTTGGAGCACGACTCGGCGTTACTGGATCTGTACGAGAAGCTGTTGCCGCTGTTACAGCCTCCACCGGACGACCCGAAACGCCAAATCGGATTTCACTCGAAGGGTAAGGCGTGATCACACTCAAAGACTATCAGGAGCGGGTGCTGGAGTCGCTGCGAGACTTTTTCCGTCTTGCCGCCCAAACCAAAATGCCGGATGTCGCCTTCCGGGAAGTCACGCGTCGGTTTGGTGAAGGTGCGCCCTACATTCCGGTCCCAGCTGCAGGGCTAGGGGCGGACATGCCGTATGTGTGCTTGCGGGTGCCGACTGGCGGGGGCAAGACCTTGCTCGCGTGTCATGCGGCGGGCCTGGCTCAGCGCCAATTTATGCGGGCTGAGCGAGCAGTTGTACTCTGGCTGGTGCCGAGCCATACGATCCTCGACCAAACGGCGGATGCGCTACGCGATCCACGTCACCCGTACCGACGGGCGTTGGAACTCGCCTGTGGGGCGGTCGAAGTGGTGACCATTGACGAGGCATTGCATTTGTCTCGTGCGACCATCGACGGGCAAACGGTGGTGATCGTCTCCACCATTCAATCGTTCCGGGCAGAGGACACGACCGGCCGCAGGGTCTATGACCAGAATGGCGCGTTTTCCGACCATGTGGCACAGGTCCCTTCCGACCGCATTGCGGACCTTTTTCCCGGCGCGGACGGGAAACCCAAGCCCTCTCTTGTGAACGCGCTACGGCTTCGGCGCCCGATCGTCATCGTGGATGAGGCTCACAATGCCCGGACCGATCTGTCTTTTGCGACACTCGGCAACGTCCTGCCCTCGTGTATCGTCGAGTTTACGGCGACGCCGGCGCGTGAGAAGACTCCCTCCAATGTGCTTCATCGGGTGTCAGCGGCAGAACTCAAACTCGCGAATATGGTGAAGTTGCCGTTGCGGGTCGTCACACGACACCCGAGTCAACGCGATCAATTGCTGTCAGAAGCCATCACGCTACGGGGCGATCTTGAAAAGCTTGCCGTGACCGAGGGGCAACAGACAGCGGAATACATCAGGCCTATTCTGTTGATCCAAGCGGAACGGGTCGATGCCTGCGAGCCGCTCCGCGACCGGTTGGTGCGCGAGTTCGGTCTTTCAAAAGACGAGGTGAAGATCTCGGTCGGCAGGCTGGATGAATTGAAAGCCGTGAATGACATCGCCTTATCAAAATGTCCGGTTCGCGTCATCATTACGGTAGAAAAGCTGCGCGAAGGGTGGGATTGCCCCTTTGCCTATGTGCTCTGCAGTTTGAAGGAGACCTGGTCTGCCACGGCTATTGAGCAAATCGTCGGGCGCATTCTTCGTTTGCCGAACGCGCAGGCCAAGCGGCACCCCGACTTGAACTGTGCCTATGCGTTTTCCGTATCGGAATCGATCACGGTGGTGTTGGCGGAACTGCGTGAGGCGTTAGAGCACAATGGGTTTACCAAGGCCGAGGCAGAACGGGTCATTCTTTCTGTGCCGCAGGGTACGTTGCCGCTGGGAGTGCAGCCGCAGACGGTGACCTTCGCGTTGACCGAGATCGATCCGACCGTAGCTCAGGTACAGGAAGCCGCGCTTGGCGGAAAAGTGCGGATCGATACGACAACCGGCGCGATTACCATTGTGGTTCCACTCGATCAGGATGATACCGAACGGGTGAAGAGCTGCCTCACGACACCCGAAGCAAGGACCAGAGTGGACGCTGCCGCTGAATTGGTACGCAAGGCGGAGCAGGCCTTCGGAGGCAGCGGGAAGCCTCGACAGCCGTCTCCCTATGAGCAACAGCTGGATTTTCTGGTGCCGCTGCTCTGTTTCAATGAGAACGGCATGCTGTATGAGTTTGAGAGCACCTTCTTACTTGAGCATCCGTGGAAACTCAGTGAAAAGGATGCCTCCTTGTCGGTCGGCTACAACCCGTTGATGCGTCCCTATGGCAAGGCCGGACAAATCGATGTCGGCGTCAAAGGAGATGTGCAGACGACGCTCATAAGCGATACCGCCGCGAGCGATTTTGTTGGAACGCTACATCAACAGGTGTTGCAACTCAGTGGTGCTGACGACTGGTCACTTGAGCGGCTCGTCGCTTGGTTGGACCGGCAAATCGATCATCACGACATTCCCGTTGGTGAATCAGCCGAATTCCTTCGGAAGGCTATTCGGGGACTTCAGGCGAAGTATGGAATGACGGATGTCGGAACCCTGGCTCTCGATCGGTTTCGGCTTCGCGACGAAATCGCAGCGCGTATCCAGGAACACCGGGAGGCGGAGAGGAAGGCCTCTTTCCAGATGCTGTTGCTTCAAGACTCACCGCTTACTGTGGATGAGCAGCGCACAATCAACTTCAAGACGATGGGGTACGAGCCGAGCCGTGTCTACGAGGGTGGCTTCCAGTTTCAGAGGCACTACTTCGGGCCCAAACCCGGTGAGTTGACCGAAAAGACTGCCGATGGTCGAATCACCGAGGAGTTTCAATGTGCGCAGTTTCTTGACGGTTTGCCGCAGGTGAAGTTTTGGGTGAGAAACCTGGCTCGCAAACCCACCTCGTTCAGGTTACAAACAGCCAAGGACTGGTTCTATCCGGATTTCCTGTGCCAGTTGATAGACGGCAGGACGTTAGCGGTTGAGTATAAAGGGAAGCATCTCTTTGATGGCCTCGATGCCGAGGACAAACGAGCGATTGGGGCAATTTGGGCATCTCGAAGCGATGGTCGCTGCCTGTTCGTGATGCCGACGGACGGCGATTTTTCAACGATTCGTAAGATGCTGGACGCATAAGCCATAATCACGATACTGCTCTGAGGAAGGGCAGGGGTTGCAGAGAATTTCAGCAGGTTGTAGAGTTTTCCAAAGCAGCGTGGGGCCTCTGAGACATTTTTGAAGGAGTGGAGCCGATGACGACCCTCGCCCTCACTATTGAAAAACAGGCCAGGAAGCTTTCGCCGACTGAGCGTGAACGGTTGGCTGAGCGACTCATGGCAAGCATGACCGGCGAACGCCTGACTTCAGTGGATGAAGCCTGGGTCGCAGAGGCAGAGCAACGATTTTCCGCCTGGAAGCGAAAGCTTACTAAGCCGCTCTCAGTCGCCAAGTCGTTGCGCGACATCCGCAAGGATCTCCGTCGTTGAGGCTGCTTCTTGATCCGGCAGCGAAAGCCGAATTGAGCCAGGCAGCCCTCTACTATGAGGATTGCCGCCACGGCCTGGGCGAAGAGTTTTTGGTTGCCGTTGAGGCGGCATTCGACCAAATCCGGAAATATCCCACTCTTTGGCGAACTCTCAAGGGAAGATTCCGGCGTTATCTGGTCCAGCAATTCCCCTATGGCGTGATCTATGCCGTCGAAGGGCGGACAATCTATGTGGCCGCGGTGATGCACTTGAAACGCAAGCCAGGTTACTGGGCCTCCCGAAACAAGATTTCATGAGTCGGAGGACTCCTTGTTTTTTCTCCGACCCCTTCGTTATACTTCCGCCCCATGAATATTCTTCGCAATGGCGGTGGTGACTGGGAGCCGATGCTGCTGGGGATCGAACCCCGGAACTGCAAGGTCTGTAACCAGGGCCTCTACCGCGACAAGACGATGCTCCGCGGGGGCTGGTCGCGTTGCGCGGTCTGTGACGAATTCGTGCACTACAGTTGCCTTGCGAGCGGGAAAATCAGTTTCCTGAAGCAGCGCCCGCGTATTTGCAAAACCTGCAAGACTGCCGCGGAGCAGGCCAAACAAGCCCCTTCGTCCCCATCCAGCCAACCCGCCCCCGTCGGGTCATGACCCTCTTATTGGATCCGCAGCAGCGTTCGACCAGGCCGGCCTGGCACGTGTTCTTTTCGCATACGCTTCGGTATGTGCTCGCGCCGCTGTTGTTCGTGTCCAGTGGATTCTTTACGGCGAATTTCATCGTGAGCGGCCATTACACCTGGCCTCGTACGAGCCGGGTCTTTGTCCTGACCCTCACCCTGCTGATCCTCGCCTACGAATTCATCTACAAGGACCGCACCATTCAGTCGAATACTCCTGATCGAGCATTCAATGCGGTGCTGTATTCCTGTATGATTCCCTATGTCCTCGGTGTGCTCATGATGCTGGCCCTGGCCAAACTGTGACAGGACCGTGAACAAGATCGCAGCGGTTATCTTGCCTCGCTGCGGCATCGCTGAACCGTGAGTGTGAACATCCTGTCGATCATTGTCTGACGCAGCATCAGACTCCCTGATTCTCCAATAGGTGGCTATGGCACAGCGGTTTCAAAGCGGCGCCTTCGTCCAACAATGTTTCGCCGTCCATCCCTTATGTCTGTCGCTCAAGCGCATTGATGACGACGGACGTTTGGTGATCGCCTGCACCTCCTGCCGCATGATGCATCTCATGACGCCCGAGCAGGTCGTGGGGCGGGTTGCGGCCGTGCCGCTTGGCGGCGAGGTGAAGAGTCCAAACGCCGTGCCGACGGCGAGAGAATCGCTTGAAAGCTGTCTGAAGGCCCATCCTGTGTCTGTCACGATTCGGGCGTTGGATGTGATCCGCGACCAGGTGGGCTTGCGCTGCGGTGAATGCCGGCGCATTTTCGATATGCAGGTGTCGGTGTTTGAATCTCTCCAAAAGTCTCAATCGTGAACGGCACGCATGGGTCGTGACCACACACCTGCCTCTCCTCGGCCATTGTTTGCGGTAAGCCAATGATCAATATGTCCTCCATGGCGAGCCCAGGCTCTGATTCCTTACTGACGCCGGATGAGCTCAGACTGGTGGGCGATCGCGATCTGTTCCGTTCCAAAGAGCGGACGATTCTCAAGGTGCAGGCCTTGCTGGCCGCGCTTCAGGCCGGCCTGCAAGAAGATCTCGCACGGACCACGCTGTTGCTCCCTCCCGGGTTCGATCCGGCCAAGTCGCAGTCGGTGAAGGGTGAACGTCTCGAACAATGCCCCTACCAATACCTCGACTACCCGAAACATTTTCACGGCGACGACAAGTTCACCTTTCGCTCATTATGCTGGTGGGGCCACCATCTCGTGTTTGCGGTGATCGTCGAGGGTGGGCAGGTCAAGCAGTGCAAAAAGAACTTTTTCGACCGGTTTCATCAGCTGGCCGGCCAGGGCCTGGAGCTGTCTCTCGCGCCCACGTTATGGGAATGGAAGCGGGGCGAGGGCTACACGTTACCGATCACGCATGATCGAAAAGCCCAGTTGGCGGCCGTCTTGTCAGGGCGGGCCTGGTTCAAGATCGCCCGGTTTGTGCCGCTGGATTCTCCGGCCTTACGCGAGGGCCGACTCCCGGAGATCGGGAGGGAAACCTTCCGGAGCCTTCTCCCCCTTCTAAGCCCCTAGCCAGCCGCCGTTGTTCATCCTGATCGGCCGGCAAATTTTCCTGCTGAAATGCACCCTTCCCGTTTGTCATCCGGCTGCGAGTTGGGTAGACTGGGCGCGTTTTAGTAAGGCCACATACTGACAGGGGAGGCATGTGTGATTGCACAGGGATGTCGAATCGCGGGTCAGGTCTGTATTGCGGTGGGATTGGCGCTGCTCTGGGGGTGTGCCGGAACCGGAGAAATGGTGTCGCTCAATGTGCAGCCGCAGCAACCGTTTGTGCAGAGCGGCCAGCCTGAGCCGCTGAAAATCGTCATCGAGCCGTTTGAAGACCATCGCGCGGACAAGACGAAGATCGGCCAGCGCACCCATTTGGGCGGCGGGGTCACGAATTTCAATGTCAGCGGGGGATCCCCCGGGGTGACGATCGCCGAGGCCTTGGCCGAAGCCCTGCGGTGGCGCGGTTGGAACCGTCGTGGCTGGGATGCGCGGGTGGTGCAATCAGGCGTGGGCGTCTCGGGCGCCGATATCGTCATCGGTGGAGAAATTCGGGACTTCTCAGCCAACGCCAAGAGTCGCGTGTTCAACACGAAATTAACGGGCGAAAGCCGCCTGGTGATTCGAGCCAAGAACATGGCGGACGACAGCAGCACGCAGCGCAATCTCCAGGGCGAACAGAGCAAGCTGGTCTTCTGGTTTACCAGCGAAGATATCGAGAACCTCATGTCTGGTCTCTTGCAGGACGGCATTGAGCGGTTTATCGCCGATACGAAGATTGAGGGCCGTGCGCTGAAGTCGGCCAAGTGAGGCACAGCAGATACGACAGCGGCGCGTGGACCGCGGAGGAGCGTTGTGCGTGAACGCCGCTGGGAGACCGCCGGTCGGTTGACCTTTCAAGAGATCCTGGCGGTCGGTGAGCGCCTGGGAGCCTTGGGCCTTAAGCCGGCCCATCCCGCCAAGGACGTGATCTGCTACGTGGAGGATTGGGCGGTCGAGTCTCCCCAGGCCTTCGATCAGCTCGACCATTGGGCCACGGAAGACGTCACCCTCCTCCACATCCGCGAAGCCTGGCAGGGTGATTTTTTCCTGCTGGCGGGCGGCTATCACACCGTCTATCAGCGCTTTCAGGATGTCGGCACCTACTGCTCCATCAGCCATCCCTGGCGCACCAAACCCGGCCTGCGGTTTCACTATCCCGCGTCCATGTTCTGGCTGGGGTTTCGTCATAACCATGCCTTTATCCGGGTGCGCCTGCATACGCAGGACGTGGTGACGCCGGGAGAGACGCGGGAGGATGCGCGACGGGTCGAATGGGTGGATGAGCGGCGAGCCATCTTTCTCGACGCCATCGCCCTGCTGGATTTGCCGGTGGAAACCTCGGTCGACAAGGGAAACCTCGTCCTGACGCCCGCAGACCCGGCAACCCCGTTTTTCTGTTCGTGGCCGGATGCCTTCGGGCCCTGCCAGTTCGAATACAACTCGCTCGACGCCTATGAATTTCTCGTGCCGGCGAGCCGGTTGGCCGCGACCTTTGCGCCGCAGCCGGCCGGCGTACGCGCCTATCTCACCGGATTTTCAGAACAGGCATTAGAGGCCTTTGCCGCGGTGCAACCGGGCGCCCGAACGGTCTACCGCTGTTCCGTGCATTGCGCGCTGGAGGAATTGCCGGAAGTCCTGGAGACCATCGCGCCGCAGGGTCGTCTCTACAGCACCCTCTGTGAGTTCCAGACTCAGGAATTGATGCCCGACGGGGAGGATGCCTCGGCCATTATCGGGATTGTGGGCACAGCCGGCGGGTTTCAATTAGAGGCGCGGCTCAATCGCGCTCCGTTAGGCGAGGACCATATGGCCGGATGGCTGGAGCGACTGTTGGGAATGCCGGTCGTGTATGCTCCTTTACCCCCCTTCCTGTAAGGCCGGCGGCTGAAAATGATCCCCAACTTCGTTCTCAGTCATTCCAGACCCTCAACGTACGCAAGAGTACGCCTCGGGTCCTTCATTCCCTGCGGTCTTGCTGGTTGATCATTTTGAGCCGCCGGGAAAATTATGAATGCCGAGACCCGGTCTTTACCTCATACAGCCACAGGTGTTCGCCTCCAGCGACATAGTCGCGGCGCTCCCATTTGGAAGCCCCGATTTCGCTCTTCGTTTGACAATCGCCTGCGTCTCCTGAAATCTA
>DAONAB010000044.1:0-14843 GCA_035400805.1 Nitrospira sp.
TGCGACTCTTACCGAGTCAGCTTGCCACCCCTTGTGTGGTGTCCCCAACGGGATTGAATCGGATTTGCCAGCAGCTATCCACTGCCTGGGAAATCCCGTTTAAAGGAACTATGGCGGCTGCATAATCAAATGACGCACATCACGGAGCCTTGGTTGCTTGACTTATTTTATTCGAAGCGGCAAACCTGAAAGAATCCGAAGCGGAATAATTTCTGCAGGTTTGGGTATCGGCAATCTCTTCGTACAGTTACGCTGAATAGACCACCGGTCAGGTCTTATCTTGAAAGGGCTCGTCATATCTGTGGCGAGCCCTTTTTATTGGCGGCATCTAGCTTTCCTTTACCGATGAAGGTCGAAGCCATGCGGGCTGCGCAGCTTATTGATCGCAGCGATCATGGCGCATATATGCTCTTCTTGCGTGCGGCTACTCCCCTTTCGCTTCCTCGCCAGAAGCTCCAAGGGACCTCGTAACTGACCAACATAGACTTGGATGTTGTGATAGTGCCCATATTCAGAGCGTTTTAATTTGTAGAGCAATGGCTCCACAGCATCCTGGTAGAGCATCCGGCTCTCTTGCGGACTGAGGCTGGGCAGCATGCGTCCAACACGATCAATCTCCTTCAGCATCGTTTCTATCCCTGCCTTCCAATCTCCTTCCTCCATTTGCCGTCTCCATGGCATAAGAACGTTAGGACTACCATCTCAGACAGAAAGGTTTCTTCGAACCCCCGTATTTTTCCAGCAAATCCCGCGCAGCATCATAGAGCCATCTACCTACAGACATCAAATCCATCTCGACGCGATCCAGGTTCCACATAACGCCATTGGGGCTCCTTAGTCGGTGGCTGCTTCGTGATGCACCACATCTCCCTCTGTCCCGCACCTGGCGCAGGGTCCATGCTTGTGTTTGAGTTCCAGGCGCAGGGCCCAGAAGTGGGCCAGCTCAGCTAAGCGAGGACTATCTTCAGGCGATTCCTCGGCGGCGATGGCCGCAAAACAAGCTTTGCAATAGGCCGGAGATTGCATCTAGGTGGCCATTCGTTCGCTACATTCCCGGCCGAGGTTAGTCTCGGCCGGGTCAGAATCTGAAAGGACATTCACTTCCGTTTTTCTGCATATTTCTTCAGCAGATCCCGCGCAGCCTCTTCCAGCAGTTCGTTGACATACCTATCCTGATCCACAGCGAGGTGCTGGATCTCCAGCATCAACTGCCGATTCAAGCTCAACCCAAAGGTCTTTCTCGGTTTTTCCGCCTTGTCCGGACGTTTCATCATGCACCTCGGGCGGCATTCTGACTGCGCCAGACGATCTAGTCAATGATATGCCTTGACATCTATATATATTGAGATCTATATTTATCTTGAAAGGTAGGGATTCCCATATGGCCATGGTCAAACTTCTGATTCAAATTCCCCACGCGATCAAAGCCAAGCTCGATGCGTTGCGTCAACAAGGCACCACTTCCAGCGGGTTCATTCGTAGCCTGTTGGAGCGCGAGTTTCAGAAGCTGGACGAAAAGACGCATTCAAAACAGTGAGGCAATTGAGACCGGTGTGAGCCTTGCGGAACCTGGAGGCTAGAGAATGGGTCGCTTAGACGTGCCCAAATACTTTCGCGTGTCAGGCAGATTTTGGTTCGATGAACGGGCTGCGAAATGGCCGGACGATCTCAAGCTCTTTGCCTTGTACCTCCTGACGAACCAGCATCGCACCATGGAGGGAATTTTCGTCCTTCCTGTCCCCTACATGGCCGCCGATCTCCGCTGGTCGCCCAAGAAGATCGATCAAATGATGACGGCCCTCAGAGACGAGGAATTCATCTCCTACGATTTGGACACCAATACCATTCTCATTCGGAATGCGCTCAAATATCAGAGCCCGGAGAATCCCAACCAATCCGAAGCGTGCCTCCGCCGCATCAAAGAACTACCCAAGTCATCGATTGTTCGAGAGTTTCAAGTGGTGGCCCGGAAGCATTGTTACCGGAAAGGGGCCTCAGCCTCAGCGCAAGCGTTCGCGCAACTGTTGGACAAACTGTTACTCGAACACTTCAATGAACAGTTGTACCCAGCAGGGGACACTCTTAATCTTCAATCTTCATCTTCACCTGAACCTAAAACTAAATCTTTATCTTCATCATCTATGAGCTCCGGAGCGTCTCTACGGGACATGCGTGAGGAACGGCTGGCGCCCCACCTCAGGGCAACTGAGACCGTCTCTTCTGTTCGTCAGCTTTCAGAAGAATATTTCGGGAAGAGCCTACCGGAGGCCGCTGATGGGTAAACGGATGTGCCCGCGATTCAACGGGACTGACATCCGTGACCCATACAAGGAAAGCTACTCATATCAACCAGGAGGTGTCTTCATGACGACCGCACTCACCATCATGCATCCAGCACAGCCGACACGACCACAGACCGAGCGCATCACCCAGCTTGAGATGCCCCCGCAGGAAGATTGGTTGGTGTTAGCAACGACGCCACGCGGCCGGCGGGTCTGGTACTGCCGGTTCACTGTGACCGGCCTCTTTCCGCGCCTCTACGGCCCATTCGTCTCCAAACGGAAAGCCGTGCGCTTTCTCGACGCGGCGATCAGCACGCTCAGTGAATCCTTGACGGAGATCGACGCCGTGCGCGATGCGCACAGCTGCGAAGGAGAGTTCCAGAAATTGCACTGGGGCCCGTTGATCGAGCACCCGCTTCTGAATGCAGAGATGAAACAGCCCAAGAAAGGACGGTGACCCATGACCCCGCAGATTCTGCACCGATCACAGAATGATGACCTCTTGAGCGAAATCCGAGAGGCGCAGGCGGTGCTTCGCGCAGCCTGGCAGACCTATCCTGACATGCCAGAGGTGACCGGCGTGCTCGGTCTCCTTCGAACGAAACTCGAACACATCGAACAACAGGCCATCGGGGGCAATCGCAGGCCCTCGACGGCGACAGGAACGGTGCGCCGATGACGCTACTGACACCGGCGGAAACGGCCGCCTTCCTCAAAATTTCCCTGCGCACGCTGCGACGCCTGCCTGTGCCGCGGGCGAAAATCGGAGGCCAGCTGCGTTATGACGTGGTCGACCTGGAAGCCTACGTGCTGCGGCAGAAACAAGGGCTCGTCATCGACATCGCCACACCCAAGACCGTTGTGCGTAGCCCAGCGCTGCCTCTCCTGGCGGTGCGGTACAATGACATGCCGCCGAGCAAGCCTGGCAAACCCATCCGGCATCGGAGCCCGGCGCTGGCCAGAAAGCAGGCACCATGAGGATCACGCGCACAGCCACCCCGCTGGGGGTCCGCTCCATTCTCGATTGCCGTTATCGTGGCGCCAGGTATCGGCCGGTTCTAGGCTACAACCTCACCAGCGACCAGGAGCACGAGTCGATGGTGCAGGTACTCGCGGCGATTCACTCGCACGCGCGGCCGGATTCCACCGCTACCGGCCTGACGTTCGCCCAATTCGTCCCCAAGTATCTGGACCGCCTGCACGGCAAGGCCCTCATGGCGATCGATCGCCCGAGCACCATTTTGACGCGCCATCTGATCCCGTTTTTTGGTCTCCGCCCGCTCCACTCACTGAAACTCGAGGACGGTGTGGCCTATATCGCCCATCGGCGAGCAGAAACGGCCGCAGACGGCACGATCCGGCGGGAGTGCGGTGTCTTGCTCGGGCTACTGAATTATGCCGTCGCCAATGAGGACCTTGACAAGAATCGCCTTCTTGCGCTCGATCTCCCCATCGGCGCGCAGCGCACCCGCGTCGCCAAGCCGTGGGAACTGTATCGGATCTATCAGCTGAGCGCGCCGGCCATTCAGCGGATGATGATGCTGGCCTTGCTGACAACGTTGCGCGAGGCGAAAATCATCGCCATCGAGCAGGACTGGGTGACGGAGCGGACAGATGGGGAATGGCTCATTCCGGTCCGTGGCAGTCGGCTCAAGCGCGTGCCGGAGGAACTCCCCTTGTCTCCTCTCGCCAGTTGGTTTCTACGTGGAACACTTCCGCGCATCGGAGGCCGATTTTTCAGCCAGTGGCGCGACGCCGGGTCATTCAAGCACCGATGGGCTGAGTCGTGCGCGAGGGCCGTGGTGCAGGACCTGCACTTCCATGATCTGCGCCACACAGCGGCGACGTGGCTCTGCGAGGCGGGTGTCGAGTATGCGACGACTGAAAAGCTCCTCGGCCATCGCCTGCATGGCATGGGTGAGCAGTACATTCACAACTGGAACCCCAAGCTGCGCGCGGCCGTGACGGTCTTAGAAAAGCTAGTGGTGGAGCGCTTCCGAGAGGCCGCGAAGGATGAGCGCGTGTGCGATCTCGCAAGGGCGACACCGCGCCCGTCATCGCATCACCAGCACACACTCCCTCCCTGGTGGGAGTCGCATCCCAGGACATCGACCCCATTCACAAACCACCGTCGCTCTGCGACCAACTGAAAGGAGTCCTTCCATGAGTCACCAGCTACTCAGTCTTTCGTGTGATGCCCCAGTGAACAACCTGCAGGATGTCCTTGGAAATTTCGAGGGCGCGCAGATCGGTCTCAGAAAGTTACGTGACCGCCTGGTCGATAGCGGCGAACAAGGCCTCGCGGAAGAGACCTCAATTTTTCTTGGTTTATACCTGAGCTACACTGATGGACTGATAATGAAACTATATGAAGAGATGCGATCGCAGCCACCGAGCGCGAAAAAATGGAAACCCGCACCAATTGAAACGACCTAAAATAGGAGGCCTTTCCTTGGAACTACCGCATTGGGTCTTAGAAGATATTCGGAATCTGCCGACAAATTTCACCGGCCAAATTCTCATAGAATGCTGGACTGGCGGCGTGACGCGACGAGATATCATTGATCGCCGCACCGCGCCGGGAAAGCCCGGAGAAACCAAGAAATGAACTTCATTGACCGCCAAAAAAGAAGGTCTCAATGACCCCTCATCTCAGCTCAACTCTTCTCTGCTCTTCTCTTCTCACCTTCAGCATGAGATTCCCCGCTCTAGTCCTGGGGAGCGCGCGGTCGGGCGAACACGGTTTGGGAACTGAATTCCGGCGGGTGACCGGCATCAGCAAGTCTGCATCTCACCTGGGGTCGAGTCGCCTTGTGGTGGCTCGGCTCCGCAGCAGAGAGACACGGAATCGTGGGTGAGAGAATGATGCCGAACAACCAGCATGAGACCTTTCCCAGCGGGCCGATTCTCCAATTCATTCGACAGCTCGCGGCGCACTTTCTGAACGAGCTTTCGTTCGAATCTCCTGACGACATCCTTCTTTCAGAGCAGGGCTCCGTGGCTTCGATCATGCGAACGTCACGGCGCCGTGCCTCGGCGGGAACGACCGAGTTGAGACGGGCGTTCCCGCCTACAAACACTGACCGGCCATCATGGCCCCGATCGGCAACGGACTTGCCTGCGATCCAAGGAGGTTTCTGTGGACATCAGCGAAGTTGAGCGAATGGACTGGAGAAACGATCAAGAATTCGTCGCGGCATCCCACAAGATGCAGCGTCTCAGAACGCGCGGAGAAGAAATTGAACAGCGTATGTCCGAGCTAAGACAACTCGTGGCTGACCATGAGCAAGAGCTTGTTCAGGTGCGAGCAAGCATCCTCCTGAGCGAAAGCCCCGAAGGCGCTGACGATCCAATTCAGCACCAGCTGGTCAGCTGCCGGGAGGAACTCGGTCGCCTCGCGGTCGAGGCCGCCCCAATTGCGTCAGCTGTCACCAAGCTGCAACAGACACTGAAGGACATCGAGCGGCAAGCGAAGGTGCGCATGGCGCGACCGGTTGAAGCCACCATCCGCGCCACAGTTCAAGCCTTAGCCGCATGCCTCGATCATGCGGCTGAATTGAATTCGGAGCTTCATCGGCTTCACCGGCATTGCCAAAAACAAGACCTCAAATCTGCCATGGCCGGCACGCCGTCGTTCAGACTGTTCCATGCTGATCCGGCCTGGTGCTTCCTCTCCCAACCGTCTGGGGAACCAAGCCAGGAGCTTCGCACGTGGCGCCGGCATGTGGAGACGATGCTACCTGATTGAATGGCCCAAGAGCCTGAGGCCATCGCTCATAACAATGAAAGGATGCGCATGACGACCTTGAATACCACTCAGATATCCTCGCTGGACAATAAGCTTCGCCACATACTCAGCGACACCATCGGTCGAACAGTGCGTACCACGCTGGGACATCGGCCGCAGATCCAGAAGGCCATGCCGCACACAGCTCCGCCTGCATCATCGGATAGTGTCCGCCTCGAGCGAATGAAGACCAGGTCACTTGATGAGGCGCTGGCTGCGGCTGAACGCCTGAGTTCCACGCCGTGGCCTGATGCCGCGCTCGCCCGCATCCCGAACGAAGAGCTAGCAACCATGGCCTTGAACATGAGCGATCCACTTCGTCGCGAGTTCTCATCCATCAGCCAATTTCTTGCGTATTGGAGAGCCTTGCGACGATGAAGGATGGTCGTCTCTATCGCATTGCCTTTACAGGCTTAGCGGGTCCTTCCGCGCCAAATAGATTATCGGGGGTCGCCTGATCTCGGTATTTGGGTAGGCTATGATGTTTTTTTTCTGGGTTGATGGAGAGAGCGTGCAAGGCTCAGGAAAGCGATCAGGAAGCGATCCATAGCGTGAGCCAGGAAGAAAGAAACGCGTGCGTGTAGGGCAATTATGAAGGATTTTATTTTCTAATGTTCGCCGAACCCAGTTTATTCGCAGCCTATGGATGGTCGAACACCGAGTTAGCCGAGGCTCTGGGAGTGTCGGGTCAGCGGGTCGGCGCCATGATCAAGGAAGGCATTCTGCCCTCACCTGTGAACGGGGTGCACGATCCCAAAAAGGCTGTGCTGGCTTACGTCCAACTCTTGAAGAAGAAGGATCTACGGCAGGGCCGTGATAAGCAACTTACCCGGAAACTCGAATTGGACAATGAACTCAAACAAGTACGGCTGAAGCGTATCACGGGAGAATTGATGTCGCGGGATGCGGTTACGAAGGCCTGGTTCACCGCTGGCCGGCAGATCCGCGACACTCTCGAGAATCTACCTGACAGGTTGGCTGGCCCGCTGGCTGCGGAAAGTGACCAAACAGCGGTCTTCAATCTGCTGCGCGATGAGATTCACCACGTACTCGAAAACTTAGCCAAGGCACCCGATGTCAAAGGACAAAAAATGTTGGCGGCGGTCTGAAATCGAGGCGGTGAGAATGCTCATACGAAACGCATTGAGAAAAGGATTTCGGCTTCCAACTCAGAATAGAAAGCGCGTGCAGCTCCCATGATGGAACTGGCCGAGCCGACACAAGCTGTCGAACATCTACTGAATGGCCTGACACCTGACCCCATCGAAACCATTTCGGAGTGGGCAGATCAGCACATGGTCTTGCCTTCCTGGAATTCAGAGTCTGGGCGGTGGCGTACAAGCCGAACGCCGTATCTGCGCGAGATCATGGACGTGCTATCTCCAGGCTCCCCTGTACGCGAGATTGTGTTCATGAAGCCCGCGCAGATCGGCGGCACTGAGGCAGGGAAAAACTGGGTCGGGTTCACGATCCATCGAGCCCCATCCACTATGCTTTTGGTTGAGCCGAGTCTCGACCTCGCAGGCAAGCTCTCGAAACAGAAAATTCAGCCCATGCTCGATCTCGTGCCTTGCCTCAGGGGATTAGTTCGTGAATCCCGCTCTCGCGATTCAGGCAACACCATCACGTCGAAGGAATTTACCGGAGGAATGTTGTGTTTGACTGGAGCGAATTCCGGTCCAGGCCTGCGATTCATGTCTGCGAGGAATCTATTTTTGGATGAGTGCGACGCCTACCCGTTCGACGTCAACGGCGAAGGATCTCCATGCGAGCTTGCTGAAAAACGCACCCTGACCTATGCCAGACATAAGATCTACCGCTGTTCCACTCCACTGCTGAAGCAAACGAGCGTGATCGAGAAAGCGTACCTCGAAAGCGACCAGAGAAAACATTTCGTCCCCTGCCCATTTTGTGACCATGGACAGGTCCTGATGTGGAAAAACCTCAGTTGGCCGGAAGGTAAGCCAGAAGAGGCGAAGGTTCTGTGTGAACAGTGTCACGAACTGATCGGCGAAGAGCATAAGACGCGGATGCTGGCGGATGGTCAGTGGATCGCTCAGGCAGCCGGAAACGGAAGAATGCCCAAGGCCGCCGGGTTCTGGCTCAATGCGCTCTATGCGCCCTATGGCTGGGTCAACAATTGGGCCAAGTTAGCCTCTGAGTGGACGGAGATCAACCACAACCATGATTTTCGAGCCATGCAGACGTTTATCAACACGAATCTTGCGCAGACGTGGGAAGAAGGCGGCGAACGGATTGAGGAATCCGACCTTCACAACCGAGTCGAAATTTATCCGGCACCGGTACCCGAAGGGGTCGTGGTGTTGACCGCCGGGATCGATGTGCAGAAAGACCGCATTGAGGCGGAGCTTGTCGGCTGGGGCAAGGGCCAGGAAAGCTGGTCGATCGACTACCGGAAGTGGTTCGGATCGCCAACGGACAAGACTCTATGGGATCAAGTGGACGAGTGGTTGAAGCGAACCTGGGATCATGAAACCGGTGGGTTTCTGACCATCGCAACAGCCTGCATCGACACTGGTCACCACGCAAAGGAAGTCTATGAGTTTGTCCTACCACGGCAGAATCGCCGCATCTGGGCCGTGAAGGGATCCAGCCAGCCAGGTGCCCCTGTTTACAAGATGGGCAGCATCATCAACGGCATCCGCCTGTTTTTGGCCGGAACGGACACCTCCAAAGACACGCTATTCGACCGCTTGAAGCTCGAAGACTTCGGTCCAGGGTACTGCCATTTCCCAAACCTCACGGCCTACACCGAAGACGAATTCGAATATTTCAAGCAACTCACAGCAGAAGAACGCGTCAACAAGTGGGAACGTGGCGTATTGATGGGATCGTATTACCGGAAGAAGCGTAGCCGCAATGAGGCGCTCGATCTCCGGATTTATGCCATGACGGCGCTCGCGATCCTCAATCCGAACCTCGACACCTTAACAGTGATGCGACATGAGCCGCCGCCGGCGCCTGCACCGGTCGATCCGGATCGATCCAGCTGGGTCCATCGGGACCCAGAAGCGCGACCACGAACGAGCTGGGTGAAACGTGATCGATGACATGGACAGGAGGACGCCGAGAGGGATGGGTTCCGCGCAAGTCACTCGACCGGAGGTCAGATTCCACGGAAGCACCCCGTGCTTCTCAACCTGTCCCGACATCGCCACAGCCCGTCCCCGTGAGCGTGCCGGCCTTTCCCTGCTTCAGCCCGGCGGCCATAGCTCAGCTGCTCGGAGTGTATCGATCGACTGTTCAGTATTGGATGACTGCCGGAAAGCTCGAATGCTACCGGGACAACATCGGCGAGGCCTACGTCTTGCGCGCCGAGCTGATCCGGTTCATCCGGGAATATTTGCAGCGGTCGATGACCGAACGGACAGGCCTATGAACACAGATCACCCGAATCGACGACTGAAGGAGATGTCCGCATGACGGAACATTTACCAGGCCGAACCACTCCGCGAAGTCTACCGATCCAGCTCAGTGGCCCACGTCAACTCCTCATCGACGCAGGCGCCATTCGCTTGGCCACGGATCAATTTGGAATGTTTAAAACAACCCGACCACTCGAATGCCCGGTGGATCTCCCCTTCACTCAGCACATGATCTGGGCCGGGTTACAACGAGGAGGCCCACCTCTCCGGCTGAAGTTGGTGAAACGATTCATCACACAAGACAACTATGAGCGCTTCGGATTTTTAGTCATCAAGGCCATCTGCGCCGGGTTTGGGTATCCCTATGAAGATGTGCCCTTTGAGGAGGTGAAGAATGGGTGACACAGGCAGCCTCATTATCAGGCTAAAAATGGATGCCTCCAATATGGAGAAGGAACTGAACCGCGCCGCCCGCAATACAGACGACTTCGGGAAGCTGGTTTCCAACGCGGCCAAGATCGGCACCGTCGCGCTCGGGGCATTGACGGCGGTAGCCGCGACCACCGGAGCCGCATTGATTTCGATGACCAAGTCCTCCGCCCTGGTGGGCGACGAGATCAATAAGGCCTCTCAAAAGACCGGCGTGGCGGTAGAAACGTTGTCCGGCCTTCGGTTCGCGGCTGATCTCTCAGATGTATCCATGGATCAGCTCACCGCCAGCATGGGCAAGCTCGCCAGGGCGCAACAGGACGCGGCGACAGGGTCCACACAGGCCAGAACGACTTTTCAGGCGCTCGGCGTCACGTACAAGGAAGCCGACGGCACCCTCCGCCCATTGAACGACGTCATGCTCGATGCGGCCGACCAGCTGGCGCACATGGAGGACGAGACGAAGCGCGCGGCCCTCGCCCAAGAGGTGTTCGGGAAAAGCGGCATGCAGATGTTGCCGCTGCTCAACCAGGGGTCTGCGGCCATCCGCGCACAGATGGAAGAAGCGAAGGCGCTCGGGGTGGTCTGGACGACCGACGCCGCGCAGGGGGCCGAAGCCTTCAACGATAGCCTCACCCGCCTGGGGTTTGCCGCCGAGGGCTTCAAGAACGATATCGCGCAGGTCTTGATCCCGATTCTCACCGAAGTCACGGACGGCGTGCTGAGCTGGGTCAAGGCGAATCGGGAGTGGATCAAAGACGAGATTCAGAAAGACGTGCGGGCCCTCGTCACGGCCGCCACCGATCTCCTCTCGATCATGAGCTCCATCGCCAAGGCCTCGATCGACATCAAAAACAGTTCGTTTGTGGACTATCTGCTGTTGGGGCTGAAGGCCCTGGGGTATGTGGTGGTCTCCACCTTCACGGTGATGATCGGGATGCTGGAGCAGTTCGCCCTGAACATCACCAAGTTGGGGGCGCAGCTGCCTGACATGCTAGGGGGAAAGATTTTCCAGGAGCACGCCAAGACCCTGGAGGAGATGCTCGCGAAGAACCAGCACCAGCTGAAGCTCTACACCGAACAGATCGCGATGGACTTCGGACTGATGTCGAAGAACTCGACCGGTCCGATCGACGTGGTGACGAAGAAGGTCGAACAGGCCGTCGCGGCCGTCAAGCGGGCCGGTCATGCTCTGAAAGCCTTTCCGACCGTGAATGGGCCTCAACAAGACGCGCAGGCCATCGATTTCTATAACGCCGAGCGGGAAGCCGCGTTGGGGAAACTCATCCTTGAACAATCGCTGGAGCAATACCGCCAGACGCTGGCCGAGGGCAAGGCTCAAGAGGCCCTCGGGGGGATCGTCAACGCCCGATTCAAAAATGAGCAGGATCTGGCCAAGCAGACGTCGGCCCTGCAGCACACACTGTGGCTTGAGCATATGACCGACGGTCGAAAACAGATCGAACTCATCGAAGAAGAGGCCGCCACCCGCGCCCGATTCATCAAAGACAACGTCAGCGATGAAATTGAGCGGGCGTCCTTGCTGGAGAGCGTCGAGCGCACCAAGACGATGAAGCTCAGCGCCATCAAGATCGAGGAACAAAAACGCGAAATCGAGATGTTCGAAGAGATTCGCCAGGCCGCGATGACCGGGGAAGACGCGCAACGCTACGAGATCGAACGCACCGCAGAGGCCCGGCGTCGACAGGTGATGGAGACCATCAAGGACGCACAATTGCAGGCGATGGCGATTGAAAATATCGAGATCGCTAAAACGAACAAGCTCAATGCCCTCGGGGTTCAACATAAAAGCTTTTTCACGGAGCAGATGGACGCTATTCGGCAAAGTGCGGCCTTTACCTGGTCGTCGATTGTCCAAAGCTTCTCGCAGGCGATTGTGGGGATGCTGCAGGGTACCAAAACCTTCGCGGACTTCCTCCAATCAGTGTGGACGACCATTCTGACCTCATTTGTGAACATGGCCGTCCAAGCCACCCTCGCCTTTATCCTCGAGCAAGGCAAGCAACTCATCTTCGGCCAAACGGCGGCCAGCGCACAGGCGGCTCAACATGCCGCTACGGAATCGGCCAAGACAGCGGCAACCGTTGCCGGAGAAACCGCTCGACTCGGAATCGTGATGGCGACGAACAAGGCTATCTCGGCCGGAGTAATTGGAGCATTAAGCGGAATCGCGGCTGTTGGTAACGCGGCGATGGCGACGATGCAAATCGTTGTATCGATGGTCAGTTCAATCATGGCCGGAATTGGCGCTGCTCTTGTCGCAGGCGTCTTCACCGCACCCATCGGAGCCACCATGCTCGCGGCCGCCGGAACATTGCTCGCTACCGGTACGGCGGCCGTGGCTGTGGGCGTCGGATCCTTGCAAGCGGCATTAGGAACTTCCATCGGCGTCGCGACTGCGGCTCTCGCCACCCCATTCGCCGACGGCGGCATTATGACCGGTCCGACGATCGGCAAATTTGCCGAAGCGGGCTCGCCTGAGGCCGCCATTCCGCTGAACGATCGCGGCGCCAAGTTCATGCAATCCGCGATGGGCTTCGGCGGCTCCGGCACGCAGCAGATCAACCTCTACGTCGATGGCCGGCTGATGGCGAAGCAGCTCGTGAGGCACATGCCCGACGTCATCCACACCAAGCTGGGGTACACCTGAGATGCAACTGGCTGAAGACCTCGGGAGAGCCCAAACGCGTCGCCTGGCTGTGCGTCGAATCGAAACGGCACTGGGCCTGATTACGACCGGCCTGGCTCATCGCGACCGACAAATCCGAGAAGCTATCTTGAGCGAGCTCGCCGGCACTACCGCACATGGCGAACTGCTCAAGAAGTCGGATGAACTGCTGGATGCGATCGCCTCGACCGTCAATCGGTTGGGGCGGCGCCTCCGGGATGGGTTTGCCTACGACACCCTCCTGGAATTGCAAACCGAGGCCCGGGCGATTTTCACGAGATATGGGCAAGAGCGAGCATAGAAAAGTGATTGGATCGATCTCTCATCCTCATGATTGTGCCTCTGGAAGGCCTTGGCCGCCGGAACTTTTTGAGGAAATCACCGACCTCTTAGCAGAGTCACTCTACCAGGATTTTCAGACACATCGGAGAGGTACGGTTCAATCCCCCCAGGGACGTAAGCATATAAATTCGTTGACTGAATCGGCGAACGAGCTTAAGTGATGGCCAGTGAAGGACTTTCCTCACCCATCACCTCAGAGGGCAACATGCACGCCGCGATCTATGTCCGAAAGTCCACGGCTCAAACGGGAATGAGTGAAGACGCTCGCTCTGTGGAAAGACAGAAAGCCCGCGCCCACGCCTATGCTGCCGCCAGGGGATGGGCCGTAGCCGACGAACATGTCTATGAAGACGACGGAATCAGCGGGGCAGAATTTGAGCGCCGGCCGGGTTTCCAGCAGCTACTCAGCGCCCTGAAACGTCGAGCGCCGTTCCGGATCCTCATCGTGATGGATGAAAGCCGTTTAGGTCGTGAATCGATCGAGACCGCGCACGTCCTCAAGCAATTCTCACTGTCCGGAATTCGCATCTTTGCTTACCTCGACAATCGTGAAATCGTGCTGGACAACCTCATGGATAAGATGCGCCTCGCCTTCACCGGGCTCATGGACGAGGGGGAACGCTATCGCGCACAGCAGAGGACTTTTGATGCCATGCATCGCAAAGCACTGCTGGGCCATGTCACCGGCGGCCGGGTCTATGGATTCGACAATGTCGAAATCCTCTCCTCCGTCATGGATGCCTATGGCCGACCAAAACGAGACCACGTCGAGCGCAGGATCAACCAGGCACAGGCCGCCGTCGTCTGCAAAATCTTTCGGTTGTGTGCTGCCGGCAAAGGGATGGTATCGATCGCTCGACTGCTCAATGACGAAGGCCTCCCCGCCCCTCGTAACAGCGTCGGGCGACGAATCTCCTGGAGCCCTTCGTCTGTCCGGAGTGTCCTTTTTCGCCGTCTCTATCTCGGAGAGCTGATCTGGAACAAAACAAAGAAGCGGAATCCCTGGGGCATTCAACAACAACGGAAGCGACCAGAAAAAGATTGGGTGAAACTCCATCTCCCACACCTTCAAATTGTTTCCGAAGCTGACTGGAAAGCGGCTCACGATCGCCTGAGCGCAACACGTTCCGTCTATTTGCGAGGCACAAAAGGCGAGCTGTGGGGACGACCAGCGAGCAACCTTGATTCAAAATATCTTCTCACCGGTCTCATCAAGTGCGGACTCTGCGGGGGCAGCGTATACGTGAAGAGCAGCTTCAGAAAGGGCGCGCGAGCTTATTTCTACGGCTGCATGACATACCACCTCAGAGGTCGAACAGCGTGCTCAAATCGTCACCTGGCGCCAATGGATGCGGCAAATGAGGCAGTCCTCGGGGTATTTGGAAAAGAGGTGCTCCACCCTGACGTTACCGATACCGTAGTGCGGAAGGCGCTGGATAAGTTTCGAGCCTCCCAAAAAGAAAAGAGGCACAATCGCGAACGGTACCATCAGCAGATCTCGGCAGTGGATGCCGAAAGCGGGAGGCTGGTGGCCGCCGTTGCCGCCGGCGGGGACATCCCGGCACTGGTTCAAGCTCTTCAGCAGTGTAACGATCGTAAAACCGCACTCCTTGAAGCGCTAAGCGAGCTCGACCATCGCCAAGAACTTGATCAGACCGACTATGATGAACTGGAAAAGGAGCTGCGGGCCCACTTCAGAACATCCTGGCAGACCATGATGACGCGTCAGGTTGCACCCACCCGGCAGATTCTCGGAAAGCTCTTTAACGGCAATCGCATACCGCTGACGCCAGTAGAAGGCGAAGAAGGCATTTATTTTGAGTTTAAGGGGATGGCCTCGATCGGCCGGCTGCTGACGGGTCGTACAAAGGAAGTGGTGTCCCCAACGGGATTTGAACCCGTGTTACTGCCTTGAAAGGGCAATGTCC
>DAONAB010000045.1:0-2028 GCA_035400805.1 Nitrospira sp.
CCAGCTGCTCACAGCGCCCAGTTTCGTGGTGAACCGTTAGGCGAATATCTGAGAGACGCATGAACCACAGCCCATACTTATATTTTGTAGTACTCGCGGTACCACTGCACGAAGCGCGCAATGCCGGTTTCAATCGACGTGGCCGGCTTGAAGCCAGTATCCCGCATGAGATCCGCCACATCGGCATAGGTCGCCGGCACATCGCCGGGCTGGAGGGGCAGAAGGTTTTTTTCGGCCTTCTTACCGAGCGTCTGTTCAAGCACCTCAATGAATCGCAGGAGATCTACCGGCTGGTTATTGCCGATATTGTAGAGTCGATACGGCGCAGAACTGCTGCCGGGATCCGGCTGATCACTTGACCACTGCGGATCAACTTGCGCGGGACGGTCGAGCGTCCGCAACACACCTTCCGCGATATCGTCGACATAGGTAAAGTCGCGCTGCATCTTCCCGTAGTTGAACACGTCGATCGGTTTCCCCTCGAGAATCGCCTTGGTGAACAGGAACAGCGCCATGTCCGGACGGCCCCAAGGCCCGTAGACTGTGAAGAACCGCAATCCGGTGATCGGGAATCGATACAGATGCGCATAACAGTGCGCCATCAATTCGTTGGCTTTTTTCGTAGCGGCATAGAGCGACACCGGATGATCGACATTGTCATGCACCGAGAACGGCATCTTGGTATGGCCACCGTACACCGAACTCGTAGACGCATAGACCAGGTGCTCGGCCTTGTGATGCCGGCAGCCTTCCAGAATATTCAGAAATCCTTCGATATTGCTGGCGGTATAGGCATGGGGATTCACAAGGGAGTATCGGACGCCGGCCTGTGCCGCCAGATGCACCACACGGCGAATGGGTTGCTGCTCGAACAAGGTCGCGATGCCAGGCCGATCCGACACATCCAGCTTCACGAATTGAAACTGCGGATGCGTCTGCAGCCGGGCCAGGCGGGCTTCCTTCAACCGAACGTCGTAATAGTCGTTCAGGTTGTCCAGTCCCAGGACGGCATCCCCCCGATCCAGCAGTCGTCTGGCCACATGAGACCCGATGAACCCGGCAGCGCCGGTGACCAGCACTAATCCCTTCGCAGAACCCATAGCGACGCTTCCCTTCTGAATTATCTGGCCCGCTTCATAAATGCCGGTTCGCCATGATCGAGCCGGTAGAGTGGCATGGGCGACAGGGTCTCGACCGCAGACGAGACCTGGACCGATCCATCCTCGGCCAGGCGGTATCGATCCAAGGCCTGAGCGCGATGATACCGGCAATCCTGTGGCGCTAGAAGATCTTTTAGTTTTTCCGGCGGCTCCCAGTTGGCGGTGAGCAATGCAGTGCGCGCGGGATTGCGGTGACTAAACATGAACGACAAATGGTCCGGGTACCAATCGGCGCCGCCGGTGGCATAGGAGACGAACAGCCGTGCCTGGGCGGCCGCGCACAACTCACTCAAGTAACTATTGGTGAGATATCCGTTCTCGCCCACTTCGAGCCAGAGGCCGGGATGAGACAGGGGCGCATGGGCGGCGTAACTGCGAATTTCTTGCAGCTGCTGCTGGGAGGCCAGCACCAACGAGATGGGACCATATTTCTGAACCAACTGGTGAATGACGCCTTCCTTGATCGCCGACCGCCCGTTGTTTGTCGGCCCGCTATCGGCATGGACCAGCACATTTTGCCCGCGATCGGTCACAAGATAACAGTTTCTGGGCATCTCGAGGTCGCAGGGGTCTTCGCCGTAAAACGGCACTGAGACCACAGCCCCGCCCTCGAAGTTCCAGGTCTCGCCGTGCGCCAGCTCGATGATATGGGTGAACCCCAGCTCCCGCAGTAGCGGAAGATAGTCGTAGAAAAATTTTTTGCGATTCCGCCGGCTGGGAATGACGATCGGGATATCCTTCGGCACATGCAGCAGCGTCCTGGGATCCACGTGGTCGTCATGATCATGCGTCAAAAAAATCGCCGCGGGCTTCGGTAACAAGGACACCCACAGGCTCGGCACATTCGATTCCGCAAACCAAGGCAACA
>DAONAB010000045.1:2128-10302 GCA_035400805.1 Nitrospira sp.
CGCCGTAATGTGCTGGCTAAGCTGCCGGCGGGAATTCACCAATTCGGCATAGGCATCCTCAAGTCGAACTCTGGTCTGGGGATCGCCCAGGGCCGAACGCCGTGAGAACACGTCACTGATCGCAGTTTCCACACAGGCGAGAAACAGACTGTGCGCCTCGTGCAAGCTGGCTACCACCTCCGGGGCCACTCCACCCACAAACGGAAACGGCCCGGGCGGTTGATTGCTTTCAAGCTGCACCCAGACCCAAGGGGCCAGCCCCACATACTGATCGCGTGATAAGGTGTTCCAGATTCCCATGATCGTCGGGTGCGGGGAGGCTTACGTTTTCAGTTCCATCCGGCTGAGCGTCGGTTCGTATAAGGCCTGAATCACATTGCCGTCCGGATCGGTAAAATAGAAGGAGTAGCTGCCGTCACGATGTTGTTTGGGCGGCTTGGCGATGGTGGCCCCGAACCGAGCTGCGTCCTGCTGCACTTCACGAAACATCTCATCGACATGGGCGGGGCTCTCGAGTATCACGCCGACGTGATCGAGCAACTGGCCCCCGAGGGGCCGGTACTGGGCCAACTCCCCCGAGCCGATCTGGTGCAAGGCCAGGTTGTCGCAGCCCGAACTAAAATAGACATTGTCGGGGTCCGGCTCCCAGACCACTTTCATGGCCAAAAAATGTTCGTAGAAGGCGCGCGACCGGGCGAGATTGGTCACGCGTAGCGCCAGATGTCGCAAGCCTCGATGGGTCGTCACGCGAAGTCTCCTCGGCCGTATAGTAGGTGGGGGGCTGTCACCCCGTCAATCCTCAATCTTCTGCATCCGCCCTGCCACCGGCCTCTTTCCTGAACCAGCCGTGTTTGAAAACTCCCCGGCTGTGGTACGATCGGTCATCGACTCTCTCGAACCAAAGGAGCTTGGAGCTATGTTGGCACGATCCGTCCTGGCAATAGTGGTCGCACTTATCGGATTGAACGGCACGGGGACTCACACATTCGCAGCGGAGCAAGCAGCCCTCCCGAAAGAAATCACCGGAAAAGACGGTGCGCCGCTGGTGTTGATCCCGGCAGGTTCGTACCCAATGGGTGTGCCGTTTGGCGATCGTGACGGCGGACGCGATGAATATCCGCGCCACGTCATCGAGATCGATCCGTTCTACATCGACAAATATGAGATCACAAACGCGCGGTATCTGGAATTCGTCAAGGCCACCAATCATCGCGTGCCACAGAATCCCAAAAACCCCACTCGTAATCTTTGGGAAGGCATCGGTATTCCTGCGTCTCTGGCGGACCGTCCGGTGATCAATGTCGATTGGGCCGATGCCAACGCCTACTGCACCTGGGCCGGCCGACGGCTGCCGCGCGAAGCGGAATGGGAAAAGGCGGCCAAAGGCAACAACGATTGGCGCTTTCCCTGGGGCAACGTGGAACCCACGAACGGACATCTGAACTTCAATCAGAAATGGGTCGGGGAAAAGACCCTCATGCCGGTAGGCAGTTACGAAAAGGGCAAAAGCCCCTATGGGGTCTACGACATGGCGGGCAATGTGTGGGAATGGGTCAATGATTGGTATGACCCGAAGTACTACGAAAAGAGCCCCGACAAGAATCCCCCGGGCCCGGAGAGTGGCGAGAAGAAGGTCATTCGCGGAGCCGGTTGGCAAAACGAGACGCCGACCGTCCGTATCTTCACTCGCGTCGATAGCGACCCCACCATGCGAAACGAATCAACCGGGTTTCGCTGCGCCGCAGACGCGAAATAGGTCAGCCGGCCTGAAGCCGACGGGCGATACAGAAAGGGCAATGGCCACGGCAGGATTTAACGGGTTCACCGTCGTGTCATTCGAGTCGCGTATGGCGGCGGAAATGACACGCCTCATTGAGCGTCACGGCGGAACACCACTGGTGGCGCCGGCGTTGCGGGAAATTCCGCTGGAGGACAATTCGGCGGCAGTACGGTTTGGCGAACACCTGATGACGCACGGGCTCGACGTGCTGGTGCTGATGACCGGCGCCGGCACCTCCGCCCTCTTTGAGATTCTCGAAAGTCGGTACGCCAAACGCGAGGTGGCCGCAGCGTTGAAGCACACTGTCCTGGTCGCCCGTGGTCCCAAGCCGGTCGCCGCGCTCAAGAAGCTGGGGTTTCAACCGACCTTCACCGTCCCCGAGCCTAATACCTGGATGGATGTCATCTCCACCCTGGATACCGCTCGACCCGTAAAGGGCTTGCGGGTGGCGGTGCAAGAATATGGGGTCTCGAATCGCGACCTACTGGAGGGCCTCGAGCAGCGTGGAGCGCAGGTCACTCCCGTGCCCATCTATCGCTGGGCTCTCCCGGAAGACACCGCGCCGATGAAGCATGCGTTGAGTCAGATTCTGGCCGGGCAAGTCCAGGTGATGCTCATCACCAATGCCGTCCAGTGTGATCACCTGATGCAGTTGGCGGAACAGGAAAGACAGACCGAGCCGTTCAAACGAGCCTGCGAGAGACTGATCGTGGCCTCCATCGGCCCGACTGCGAGCGAACGAATCCGCAGCCACGGGCTCTCCGTCGATTTTGAACCCTCGCATGGGAAGATGGGCGTTCTCGTGAAAGAAACGAGCGAACAGGCTCAGCGTCTGTTGGCGACAAAGCGAACAGCCTGACGGCCACAGGCCGGACCACCAGGCATTATTCCGACATCTGCAGGACATCCATCCGCGATTATTTGGTCTCCGTTGTTGCCCCTGCAGCACCCTCGTTGGCGTCCCGCGCGCAGCGGAACCCCATCCAGTTCATCTTGGTGTTGGGATCCGTCCCATTGCGCTGGGCGACGCGCACGCTGGGCGTACTATCGATCCACCCACCGCCGCGAAAGCTTCGCTGGCTGCCGGCTTCGGGACCTTTGGGATTTTTGGCCGGTCCAGTGCTGTAGTATTTCGGGTCATACCAATCATTGACCCATTCGGCTACGTTGCCAGCCATCTGAAACACACCATAGGGACTTGCAGCGTTATCATACTTGTCGACGGAAATAATCGGTGGATAGAGCAACAGCCGTTCCGGGCGATCCCGCACCGGCCCGGATAGCCCGGTCCGGCCAAAGTTCGCCCGCGAAAGTCCTGCCATTTGATTGCCCCAGGGATAGATGCGCCCGTCTTCACCCCTGGCGGCTTTTTCCCATTCCGCTTCGGTCGGCAATCGCTTCCCCGCCCACTTACAGTAGGCCTCCGCGTCGAACCACGAGACATGCATCACCGGATGGCTGACCATCGTCTCCTGGAAATTCCCGCCGTCGTATTGCCAATCGATCAACGGCCCGAGATTATGGGCCAGTACATATTTGAGAAACTGCACTGTGGTCACTTCGTATTTGTCGATATCGTACGCATCCAGATAGACTTTCCGTTGAGGAAACTCCGCCAAATAGGAATTTTTATCGACCTTCCGGTCGCTGCCCATGAGGAACTCCCCAGCCGGAATGCGCACCATGTCATCGTGCGCCGGCAGTTTCACGCGCTCCGCTGCCAGCTTCTTCCCTTCCGCTGTCCATTCCCTGACAACGTCCGCCACATCGAGCGCATACACAGATCCACTGATGACCCAGACGGCCGCACTGAGCGCCCATACGGCGATACCTCGATTACGCACGATCATGCTCCTTTATGTTCCGATCATCATCTACATCGGCTGGTGATTCGGCTCCGCAGCAGCCGGCTGATGATCAAATTCTTCCAATGGTTCGAAATTGAGCGGTAACTGAAACAGGTAGTCGATTAACGGCCGGAATTTCACATGCTGATACTCGACGATCCAGCTCCCGTCTTTTTTGGCGAGTTTCATGGGGAAATGGATGTCGGTAGCCAGCCACTGGTAGTACACCTCTGTCCGTTCGCCGTCCTTGACCGTCACTTCATACAGCGTCGTGGGATGTCCTTCGCGGGTTTCCGTGCCGATTTCTTCACGCGCAATCTCACCCTCCAGATGCTCGGACACCTTGAGATCTTGCTCGGCCTTGTAGGGGACGGTCTTAAAATGCTTCATGCGCGACAGCAAAAGCCAGACGACCTGCTTATCTTTGCGCACGATGCTGATGTTGACGGGTCCCATCGTATGATGCTCGATCCGCCACATGTTGTCGCGATAGAAAATGTTGGATTTCTGAGTCCGGCCGTTGATCTTGGTGATCTGATCCGCCGTAAACTCCAACGCCCCGGCGTCCATGATGCCGACCGCCCACGTCAACGCCAGCGCCGCCCCTGTCAATTTCCAAGACCACATCCGACGTATCCTACCGATGACCTGCTCGAATTTTCCAGTCTCCTTGCTACACATCGCCATGTCCTCTGATTTCCACCCAAGCATTCGATGCTCTCTTTGACCATCCACGACCTCAGCGTGCGCTGAAACCGCCGCACCGAGCGCCGCCGGTGGACACGACCTCCGGGACACCCTCGCTACACTTCGACCAGCTGTTGTGTGTGTCGAAACCGGCGTCACGAGAGGGGAGCGGATGCATCTCCAGAGAGAGACCCCGCCAGATGAGCGGTTACTGGCTCACCCTGCCCGGCACGGAACCGGGCAGGCACGTGGCCCCTGAGAGAGGGTTCGACTTACGATTTCGCCTTAATACATTCGATGTCCAACCGGATAAAGACCTCGTCTCCGACCACCAGGCCGCCGCTATCAAGGGCCTTGTTCCATACCATGCCAAAGTCTTTTCGGTTCAGTTTGCCTTCAGCCGTGAAGCCCGCGCGCGTGTTGCCCCACGGATCCTTCGCGACGCCGTTGAAATTGCCCGTCAACGTGATCTCCTTGGTGACACCGTGCAGGGTGAGATCGCCGACCGCCACATATCCGTCGCCGGCCTTCTTGTAACTTTTCATGGTGTACGTGATGGTCGGGTATTTGTCGGCGTCGAAAAAGTCGGGATTGCGTAGATGCGCATCACGTTTTTCGTGGTTGGTCGTCACCGACGCGGTCTTGATCGTCGCTTCAAGCGTTTTGACCGTTCCGGCATCAGGATCCATCTCAATGAAGCCGGTGTAGTCCTTGAAGTGCCCGGTCGTCTTCGACACCACCATATGAGCAACCTTGAACTCCACGATTGAGTGGTCGAGATCCACGTCATACCGCGCGGTTTCTGCTTGCGCGAAGGTTGCGCTCAGCGCCAGCCCCGTCCCGAGACACCACATGGCTACTGCACGACCGGTCCGTTTCGTCATAGTTACTCCTTTGTAGAACCGCCTGCCGCGGCTCCGTCTTTGGGTGTTGAGGTCGGTGGTGGAACAGATTTAGACGGCTTTTTCTCCACCGTCATTTCCACATCGCGCGTGGCGACTTTCGCCCCCGTTCGCATACGTACATGCACATCGACGACATCGCTGCCGATATCGGGTGGGATCGGGGGAAACGGCTGGGCATGAATGATCGTTTGCAGCCCGGCATCGTTCACATCTCGCGCCCCGGAACTTTTTTCCAATTGAATCACCTGGGCAATACCACTCGCATACATCTTGAACTGCACGCGAACCGTTTCGCTGCTGGGAGCGCGACGGATGGAGCGGATTTGCCGGCTCCAATTCCGGCTGATCAAATCACTCACCTGCTTCCAGTAGGCTTTGGATTCTCCAGGCGGAGGCAGGGGCAGCAGATCCTCCTCGGCGATCGTCGCATTGACGGCCATCACTTGCTCCGTCGCCTTTTGCACGGCCGCCGCGTCCGCCTCCGGACTTTCGGCTACCGGCCCAGGCTGGACATCCGCTTCGGGATCACTAGGGGGCGGTTCACCAAGTGTCACGTAGACGTCACGCTTCAAAAATTCTTCCAGCCCGGTGATCTTCGCGCGCGCGAATGACACCCGGACTCGCACCGCTTTCGGGTGCACCGTCGTACGGCTCTTCAACGTTGAATTGGGCTCGAGAATGACCGTCCCCTGATACACCGACGCGGTCGGCTCTTCGCTTAAGGACACCGTCTGGCGCTGAAATCCGTTAGACTCGATCATCGCCATGACGGATTCCGTTCCAGCCGGTACACCGCCTAACGTAATGCTCAACACCACATCTTTGCCGGCCTGCACCGACCCGTCCGGCTCGGTACTGACCAGATCGAACTGGGCCCAGCGTTTCGGCGCTGCCGGCGCTTGATTGGCGCTCGGACCGGCCGAAGTTGGCAAGGGCAGGCTCACATAGAACAGCGTTGCCAGTCCAAGCATGAAACCTGCGCATCTGGAATGTAACTGGTACGGCATGCTCGCATCCTACCCAGGCGCCCTACCCAGTTCAACCCGTTTTTTGAGCGCCACCCGTGACACGCTCATCCGGAACGGGAGCGGCCTGCGGTAGATCCCGGCAAGATTTTGCCTCGACTGGGCATTTCTGATGGTCTTGCTATAATGAGCCATGCGCGCGCTTGTGAAAACTGCCGCCCAACCCGGCCTGACCTACACCGAATGTCCCGATCCCACTCCAGGCTCTAACGACGCGGTGATCCGGGTGAAAGCGACCTCGCTCTGTGGCACCGATGCTCACATCTACAATTGGGACGCCTGGGCCCACAGTCGCATCCATCCTCCACGCATCATCGGTCATGAAATGTGCGGCGAAGTCGTCGCGATCGGAGCGGATGTCAGCCTGGTGAAGGTGGGCGACTACGTCGCGGCAGAATCACACTTGACCTGCGGCGCCTGCTTTCAATGCCGTACGGGCCAAGCCCATGTCTGTAAGCACTATCGTATTCTCGGCGTCGATCTGGATGGATCGTTTGCCGACTACATCGTGTTGCCCGAAACTGTCCTCTGGAAGACATCGACGGACATTCCCCCCGAGCTGGCGTCTCTACAGGAACCGTTGGGCAATGCCGTCGATGCAGCGCTGGTCGAGGATCTCACCGGCCACACCGTCCTGATTACCGGTTGTGGGCCGACCGGCCTCTTTGCCGCCGCCGTCGCCCGCACGGCTGGCGCCGCCACCATTATCGCCACTGATGTGAGTGACTACCGTCTGGGATTAGCCAAACAGGTAGGTGTCGACCATGTGCTGAACGCACACACCAACGGGCCAGAGGCCATTGCCGCGGCCATTCTCGACATCACCGGGGGAGAAGGTGTCGATGCCTCGCTGGAGATGTCGGGACACCCCACCGCGTTGCACCATGCCTTTCGTTCCGTAAAAAACGGCGGCCGTGTCACGCTCTTCGGCATTCCCAGCGGGCCCGTGACCTGCGATCTCGCCAATGAAGTCATTTTCAAAGGTATTCGCGTCCACGGCATCACCGGCCGCCGGCTATTCAGCACCTGGTATCGCCTGGCCGGTCTCTTCAAAGCCGGGCTCAACATCCGCCCGGTCCTGACCCATACCTTCCCGCTCAAAGACTTTGCCCAAGGATTTGAATTGATCAAGTCCGGCCAATGCGGCAAAGTAGTCCTGTTTCCGTAACCGCGGGCGGGCCGCGCTGAACCGATCGCAACGAGCCAGTCTCATTCATCCATTTCACATTCATCACGAAGATGGCCTACACATCCCTGAAGCAAGCCGCCGAACAGCAGCTGGCAGAGATCCGCGCCGCCGGTCTCTACAAAAACGAGCGCTACATTTTAAGCCCTCAGAGTAGCGAGATTCGTGTCGCCCAAGGTGAGGTCGTGAATCTCTGTGCGAACAATTACCTGGGGCTGGCCAATCATCCTGATGTGCGGCAAGCGGCGGCGGACGGGCTCAAAGCATACGGGTACGGTATGGCCTCGGTGCGATTTATTTGCGGCACGCACGAATTGCACAAGCGCCTTGAGCAGGCCATCAGTACCTTTTTCGGCACCGCAGACACGATTCTCTACAGCTCGTGCTTCGATGCCAATGGCGGATTGTTTGAAACGTTGCTCGACGAGCGGGACGCCATCATCAGCGACGCCCTGAACCATGCCAGCCTGATCGACGGCATTCGCCTCTGCAAAGCCGCCCGCCTGCGCTATGCCCACGCCGACATGACAGAACTGGAAGCGCGATTGGCGGAATCCGCCGGAAGCCGGGTGCGAATGATCGTCACGGACGGGGTATTTTCAATGGACGGCGATCTGGCCAAACTTGATCGCATCGCGGATCTCGCCGATCGCTACGACGCAGCCGTAGTCGTGGACGATAGCCATGCGACCGGGGTGTTGGGGAAAGGCGGGCGCGGCACTCCTGATCATTTTGGCGTGGCCG
>DAONAB010000045.1:10402-11469 GCA_035400805.1 Nitrospira sp.
GGTCATCACCCCATCATTCCGGTCATGCTGGGAGACGCCTCGATCGCCACCCGCATGGCCGACCGCCTGCTGCAGGAGGGGATCTATGTGGTGGGATTCAGTTATCCGGTCGTGCCGAAAGGACAGGCCCGTATTCGCCTGCAACTCTCTGCGGCCCACACGCGCGCGCAACTCGAACAGGCCGTCGCCGCCTTCGCCACCGTGGGGCGAGAACTGCACGTCATCAAGTAGCCGCTACTCCCTGATGGCGTTGCGCCGCTTCTGGATGTAGGCGTTTTTCACCGCCGTGTACAAATCCAGTGTCGCTTCCTCCACCCCTTGAAACTTCTCCAGGTTCAACGAGCGGTCATTCAGAATTTCTTCCACGCGGCCACCGATTTGAGCGATCGACGACGTGGTCCGGTTGTGGTGAGCCACCAGCGAGGGAATGCCGTTGACTTCGATGATGGGAAAGACCAGCCAATTGATCGGATTCAGCGCAATATCTCCGACATAGCCGACGAGATCGCGTAACGTGAACGGAGGCAACAGTGGCAAGACGACGTACGGTCCCGGCTTCACCCCGTAATACCCCAGCGTCTGGCCGGTGTCTTCTTCCGGCGTGGTGATGTCCATATACTTCGCCACATCCACCAGCCCACCCAACCCGAAGCTGCTATTCAGAAGAAACCGGCCGACTTCCGTGCCCGCACCGGCCAATTTCCCTTGGGCAAGATTGTTGATGAAGCGGGAAGGAAACCGCATATTGTAAAAGAGATTGCTGATACCGATCTGCACCGGGTTCGGTACCACCGCATTGTACCCCCGCGCGGCCGGTTTGAGCACCCACCGGTCGACTTGCCGGTTGAACTCAAAGATTTTGGTATTCACCGGTTCCCAGGGATCATACTCTTCCCCCCCTGCAGGCTCGTCGCCTTTCGCAAAAGGGTCGTAAAACGGATCCTCCTCACGTTGGTCGGCCGGTTCCTTGTCTGCCGCAGGCGAAACGGCCTTGTTGGCCACCAGCACCACCATGTTCGAGGAGACCGCTGGAGAGGCGGCGACCTGAACCGCGCTCACCCCGTCGG
>DAONAB010000045.1:11569-14744 GCA_035400805.1 Nitrospira sp.
ATGCCGATCTCCCGGCTGACACGCGACCGCTCCATCGCATCTTACCAACTGAGCCGAATCTGCCTAGAAAAAATACAGAAGATGCGGGGATTTTTTACCAGGTCATCGACCGAGCGCAGCGTGAATGAACGAGGACAGCTTCGCAAAATAGGCCCGCCCCCCGACCGACGGCACGTCGTTGTGATCGGCCCCGCGCACGACATACCACTCCTTGGGAGATTTGGCGGCGGCGAAGGCCTGTTGGCCCAGTTCGAGCGGAATGATGTCATCACGATCGCCATGCACAAACAACTTCGGCAATGAGAGCTGCGGCAGACGGTCTTCCAATCGGAACGCGGCACCCAACAGCCAATGCATGGGCAATCCCATATAGTGGTGACGCGCGACCGCTTCGATCGAAGGAAAGCAGGATTCCAGCAACAGCCCCATGGCCGGACGTTGCGTCGCCAGTTCGCCGGCTACGGCGCCGCCCAATGACCGGCCGAAGATGACCACCCGCTCCGGCCTCACTCGACGCACCTTCGTCAGGTAATCATAGGCAGCAAGTGCATCCCGGTAGAGCCCGTCTTCCGTCGGGCGCCCGTGGCTTTTTCCATAGCCTCGATAGTCGAACAAGAACACCGACACTCCCATGTGATACAGGGCACGCAGATTCTCCAGCCGATGGGTCATATTGCCGGCGTTGCCATGACACCACAGTAACACTGCAGACGTCGCTGAGTTCTCCGCATACCAGCCGAAGAGTTTCGTGCCATCAACGGCTTGAAACCAGACATCCTCCAACGGCACTCCGCCGGCAGCGGACCAGTCACGCTCTTCCCAGCGATGCGGATGATAGACAAACAATTGGTCGAGCAGGCTCATGCCAGTTTAGAAGCGCAGTCCGACTCCGAAGATTCCGTAGTGCGCGCGAAAATCCACGGCCAGACCGTCCCAATGATAATTGGCTGAAAAATAGCGATACTCACCGAAGACAAAGACCTTCGGGCTCACCAGGATCTGCGCCCCGGCCAGATACTGGTATCCCAATGCACGCGCCGAATCGAAATCCTTATCGGCCCGACCCGTGATATTGGGATTGAGCAGGGTGCCGTGAGACCATCCGCCGCCGATACCGATATAGGGCGTGACCATCTCGCTGGGATAGCGGAGAACGAGGTTGAGCATTGTATTGAGCACAAGGAGATTGGAGCGCCCGGTGCCGTTGTTCTGTCCGTTCGCCGTATTGGGAAACGAGAGCGCGCCGCCGTGGCCGTACGAATCGATTTCGATACCCAGCATACGGCGCGTCGCGTGAGGAAAGAGGCCGATTTTCACTCCTGCGCCAATCCCTGGTTGAATGGACGCCGACACCGTGCTGCCCTGATTGAAGAGCTGCTGGTCACGGGGCCAGCTTCCCAAGAGGTATCCAGCCAAGTCTATTTCACCGAATTCAGCACAACTTGCCGGCAGCGGAAGCAACAGCGAAGCGCAGAAAATCATGAGGAAGAGGGGAACCCGCATACGCATCGTAGCGTACCATGGCGGAGGGGAGGAAAGAAAAAAGGGTCTTCGGGATCTACTCCCGAAGACCCTTTCCTCAGAGGGACAACAAGCGTGATCAGCTGCCCTTAACGATCGTGCACCATTCGCCAAGGATGCCGAGGATGTTCTTCGCCGAGTGATCAACCGACGCCACGGTGGTAATTCCGCCGGCCGCTTTCGCTGCCGAGACGCTGGCATCACCCGTCGCCACCCAACCGAGGATGGACGTACCGCAGGCCTTGCCTTCCTTCGTCGCGCTGTTGTGGGTCGTGGCCACATCGCCGTATTTCGTTTCGTTGTAGATTCCACCCGCCATCGGAGACGCCACGATCTGACAACCGGTAAGGCTGAGATACGCTGCGCTGATCAGGCTCAGAGAAAACAAGACGGTCACCTTCTTCATAAGTCCTCCCTCTCGAGGTTAAGTGATGGCGCCCACCAAGTTGGGGCTCTACGTGGCGGGAGTATAGGTAACCTGTCCAGGCTTGTCAATCGCAAAGCCAGAAGTACCACGTACCCTTCCGCCGAACCGTACTAACCCTAGGGCCACATGGCCCCGAGCAGACAAGCGCGCAATGAATGGCCTCAGAAGGTGACGCCAAGCCCGACTGCGACAATATGGGTTCGAAAGGTCAGCGATGTGGTCGGACCCGAGACTCCAGAGGAACTCTCGCTCTTCCAATCATACGAAGAGCCAAAATACTTATACTCGCCAAACAGGAAGACTTTCTTCTGAACATAAGCCCGCGCTCCGGCCAAGAACTGGTAGGCAAAGGCTGCATCGCCACCCTTCCCCGTCATTGAACCTGAGCTGGTTTGAAAATTGATGTCGCGCAATTGAGCAAAAGAAACACCGATACCAGCCCCCACATACGGCTGAATCGTCTCACCGGGGTAACGAGCGAGGAGATTGACCATCGAATTTAACACCAGCAGATTTGCATCGGCACCCGGAAACGCGCCACCAGGAGTTTTGAGTTTCCCGCCGTGGCCGAACAATTCGCCTTCCAACCCAAGCACACCCTTCGCAGCGCCCGGATAGACCCCCGCTTTGATTCCACCTCCACCTGAACTTATTATATTTGTTCCTCGAAACGTTTCATTCACAAATCCGTTGCCTCCAATCGATAGATTTTTATCGATCGGAAAGGTGCCGAGTAGGTAAGGAGCAAGATAGGCCTCAGTCTTCCTCACACCTTTCACCTCGGACTCCTGGGCAGACACATCCTGGGCTTGCCCAGGCGACGACAGTACCAGCTCACTCACCAGTGCAAGACCGGCACAAAGAACAACTCGCAACAACCACATAACCCCTCCTCATTTCTAGAACTGACCTCATGTGCGCCTTGGCAGTTGTACGCACTCGCAACCAGGTTCACATCAAGTACGTATAGCCCAAGCCGCCGCGGGCTCCTTTGTGCCATGAACGGACGACGTGTTCTATCCCACGCATATGTACATTTTCCCTCGTTCGTATGGCTCAGCTTGGCATTCGTAGGATTGCGAGGAGTTCTGCTTCGGCCCCATAACACATCACGCGGACTGCTCACAGCGCAGTGCCCGCGCAACCGCGTACGTTGATGGTCACATACAATAAGAGGAGGGGATAATGGCGAGGGGATGGCAGACAATGGCAGCGTTGGCGATGGTG